>NZ_QZFV01000113.1:0-35534 GCF_003600245.1 Amycolatopsis panacis | reverse complement strand
TGCGGTGACCTCGTTCTCGGGCACCGTGGCGCTGTCCAACTACACCCGCCCGGGGCCGTGTGTCACAGCATGGGATCGTGGACTTCGAGACCGAAGGCTTCCCGTCCATAAAGGACAAGGGCCTTCTCGGGGTCATTGGTCGTGTGGCCGCGGCCGGTGTGGATGTCGCGCCAGGCGCGTTGCAGGGCATCGTCGCCGATGCGCAGGGCGTGGCCGCCCGCGTTCTCCATCAGCAGGTCGACCGCCCGCGTCGCGCGTTCGGTGGCCAGCACCTGGTCGCGGCGCAGCCGGGTACGCAGCTGCAGCGCCGGTTGCTCGCCACGTTGGGCGCAGGCGTAGAGATCGGTGATGTTCCGGCTCAGCTGCAACCAGGCGGCATCGATCTCACTCGCGGCGCGCGCGGCGCGGATCTGGGCGAACGGGTCATCGGGGACCGTCCGGCCGCCGGCGGCGCCCACCCGGGTGCGGATGCGCATCGCGGACAGATACTCCGCGCAGGCTGATTCGGCGACGCCGACTAGGGGAGCGGAGACCGAACTCGTGAACACCGAACCCAGCGCGAGGCGGTACGACGGTTCGGGGTTGACCGCGTATCCGGGGCGAGCCGGTGAAGCGAGCTGGGCTGCGGAAATAGTGCGGTGGGGCGGGATGAACGCGTTGTCGACGAGGATGTCGTTGCTGCTGGTGCCGCGCAGCCCGACGGTGTCCCGCACCTGCTCGATCCGGTAATCCTTGGCGGGTACCAGGAACGTCCGCACCTCCAGGGGCTTGCCACTGTCGTCGCGCAGGTAGCAGCTCAACAGTGCCCAGCCGGCGTGCGTGGACCCGTACGCGAAGCTCCACCGCCCGGACAGGCGGAAGCCGCCGCCTTCTCTGCGCACTTCGCCCATCGGGGCGAGCGAGATGCAGATTCGGGCATCGGGGTCCTCGCCCCACACATCCTCTTGCGCCCGGGCGTCGAACAGTGCCAGCTGCCAGGTGCTGCTGTTGAGCACCCCGGCGACCCAGCCCGTGGAGCCGCACGCGTGGCCGAGTTCGCGGAGACATTCCAGGTACCGGACCGAACCGGATCGGCCGCGCCGCCCGCGCGGCAGGCGTCGCGCCGATCGATGCCGTGCTGGTCGATATCGCAGACCTGGACCTGCTGCGCGCGGACTGCGTCGCAGCTGCGGCTTCGGGTTTCGCCGCCAAGGCTTGCGTCCACCCTCGCCAGGTGGAGGTGGTGCGGGCGGCTTTCACCTGGCGTACGGAAAGGCTGTGAAGGGTTCCCTTCACAGCCCCAGAGTCCAGGGTGTCGGCAAAGTTGGTCGGGGACCCGGCAGTGGGCGATGCGGAGGTGTGTGCGACCACCTCGTGGCGTGCGCCGGACCGGTTTCGGGTCTGTGAAGGGACCCTTCACAGACTCAGAGTCCGTGAAGGGACCCTTCACGGACCTCTACACCGACTTTGCCGGAACCCTGGCCCCAGAGTCCGTGAAGACATCCCTTCACAGCGTCGCCGAGCGTGAGAGGTGGGACACCGATCGAGAAGTAGTCGAACCCGGCGGCGGCCTTGGCACGCTGCGGGTCGAGCCGCAGGGCGAACATCGGACCGCCACGGGGATGGGTCATGGCCAGGCCGGTCACCATGCCGTGCTCGGCGAACTCGGTGGCGACCTGGTAGCCCAGGCGCGACTCGTACCACGCGCGGGCGCGTTCGAGATCGCTGACCGGCAGCTTGAGGTGGTGAACTCCGTCGAGCAGGGGGCGTCGGTGGTCATGGAATCCTCCGCCCGGAAGAGGCGAGGTTGATGCAGTGGGGACTGTATTGTTGCAGTTGTACTGCATCCCATGAGCCCGTCCGTCAATCCCCGGCCGGCCGACCTGCGCGCCAAACGGGTCGCCGACACCGAGGAGCGCATCATCGCCGCGGCCCGCGAGTTGTTCGTCCGTGACGGCTACGCCGCGACCACGCTCACCGCGGTCGCCGACGCCGCCCGAGTCGGGCACCGCACCGTCTACGTCCGCTTCGGCACCAAGGCCGACCTGCTCAAGCGGGTGGTCGATGTCGCCATCGTCGGCGACACTCAGCTCATCGACCTGAACAGCCGTGACTGGTACCACCAAGCGCTGAACGCGCGAGCGCCTTCGTCGGCTCGCGGAGGACGCGGCAGCCCTGATGGGCCGCGCCGGAGAACGTCTTCTCGATCGCGCAACAAACCGAGCCCGTTGCCCGGGCGATCCGCGAGTCGGTACGTGCCCTTCGTCAAGTTGCACACAGACCGGCCCAGGGCAAGGTCAACTTCTGCTAGCTTGGCGACTGTGCGCGCCAAGACGACTACGCGAAGTCCGCGGTCCGTCGTTTTGCTCGTGCTCGCCTTGCTCGTCGTCGCGGTCCTGCACCCGGAAGCAGGCGCCGGCTGCGCCGGAAGCGACCGCGTCGCCTTCGCCCACCAGGCCGCCGCGTCGTCAGGCATCCCCTGCCCGACCGACCACCGCCTGGACGGACACCCCGCCCCCACCCGCGTGACGCAGATGCCGGGGCAGCATCGCGAACCGCCCCTTGTGCTGATCGGCGATGCCACGGCCGACGTCACACCCGCACTCGCCGCGCGGACGCGGCCCGCGGTCGGCGATTCCCGTCGTCCCGCCTCGTGCCCGCGGCGATCGCTGCGCATCGAACTCAACGTCTGGCGTATCTGACAGGGCCGGTTCACGCCGTTTTCCCTTACCCGGACCAGAAGAGATCGAAGGACATGACGACGTTTCCCCGGCATTCCGTGCTGCCCTCAGCCGCTCGCTCGATCGCCGCGACGTGCGACCGCTCCCTTGCCGCGGCAGTCGGCAACACCCCCGTACTCCGGATCACCGACCCGTGCGCACTCTCCGAAGCAGGGTTCTGGGCCAAGCTCGAAGGATTCAACCCCGGCGGCATCAAAGACCGGCCCGCGCTGCACATGGTCGCCGCCGCCCGCGAACGCGGCGAACTCGCCGATGGCGCGCCGATCATCGAGTCGACCAGTGGCACGCTCGGGCTCGGCCTCGCGCTCGCGGGCGGCGTCCACCGGCACCCGGTGACCCTCGTCACCGACCCCGGCATGGAGCCGATCGTGCTGCGGCTGCTGACCGCGTACGGGACCCGGGTGGAGATGGTCGAGCAGCCGCACCCCACCGGCGGCTGGCAGCAGGCTCGCCGCGACCGCGTCCAGCAGCTGCTGGCGGAACACCCCGGGGGTTGGTGCCCCGACCAGTACAACAACCCCGACAACGTGAGCGCCTACGCCCCGCTGGCCGGCGAACTGGCCGCGCAGCTCGGGCACATCGACATCCTGGTGTGCTCGGTGGGGACGGGCGGTCATTCCGCCGGGACCTACCGCGCCCTGAAACGGCACTTCCCCCGGCTGCGGCTGGTCGGCGTCGACACGATCGGCTCGACGATCTTCGGCCAGCCCGCCACTTCGCGGCTGATGCGCGGGCTCGGGTCGAGCATCCATCCGCGCAACGTCGACTACGGCGCTTTCGATGAGGTGCACTGGGTGGCGCCGCGCGAAGCGGTGTGGACCGCACGCCGGCTGGCGGCGGCTCACCAGGCGAGCGGCGGCTGGAGCGTCGGAGCGGTCGCCCTTGTCGCGGGCTGGCTGGCCCGCACCAACGACCCGGACGTCCGGATCGCCGCGGTCTTCCCGGACGGCCCTCAGCGCTATTTCGACACCGTCTACAACGACCAGTTCTGCCGCCGGCACGACCTGCTCGACGTCCCGCCACCACGCGAACCCGAAGTGCTCGACGACCCCCGCGAACGCGTCGTCGAACGCTGGACCCGCTGCCGCAACGTCATCGACCCGGCGACTTTCGACGCGCGGGGAGCCGGGCGGTGAGCCGGCTCGTCCACAGGTTCCGCTCCTTCGGCCGGCCGAGCCGGCTGCTGATGGTCAACCAGTTCAGCATCAATCTCGGTTTCTACATGCTGATTCCCTATCTCGCCGGGTACCTCTCCGGTCCGCTCGGCCTGGCCGGCTGGGCGGTCGGGCTGGTCATGGGTGTCCGGAACTTCTCCCAGCAGGGCATGTTCCTGCTGGGCGGCACGCTCGCCGACCGGCTCGGGTACAAGCCGCTGATCGTTGCCGGTTGTCTGCTGAGGACCGGTGGTTTCGCGTTGCTCGGCCTGGTCGATTCGCTGCCCGCGCTGATCGTCGCCTCGGCTGCGACCGGGTTCGCCGGGGCGTTGTTCAACCCGGCTGTGCGGGCCTACCTGGCCGCCGATTCCGGTGACCGGCGGCTGGAGGCTTTCTCGCTGTTCAACGTGTTCTACCAAGGTGGCATCCTCGCCGGGCCACTGGTCGGGCTGGCGCTTGGTCTGGTGGACTTCCGGTTGACCTGCTGGATCGCCGCCGCGGTGTTCGCCGTCCTGACCGTCGCCCAGCTGCGTGCCCTCCCGGCGTCTCCGGCGCGTCCGGACCGCGAAGGGAGTTCAGTGCTCGGCGACTGGCGAGCGATCGCGGGCAATCGGACGTTCGTGGTGTTCTCGCTGATCATGATCGGCTCGTACGTCCTGTCGTTCCAGACCTATCTCGCGCTCCCGATGGAGGTCCGCCGGATCATCGGGTCCTCGGGGGGCGGGGACGCGCTGGTCGCGCTGCTGTTCCTGGTTTCCGGCGGGCTGGCGCTCGCCGGGCAGTTCAAGATCACCGCGTGGCTCAAGGCGAGATGGAGCGCCGGAACCTGCCTGGCAGCCGGGCTTTCGCTGATGGCAGCGGCCTTCGTCGCACCCGCGGCCGCGGCTCGCTTCGGACCGGTCGCCGGCGCCGTGGCGCTGGTGCTCGCCGCGGCCGCCTTGGCGTTGGGAACTGTGGCGGTGTTTCCGTTCGAGATGGACACGATCGTCCGGCTGTCGGGAGATCGGCTGGTCGCCACCCACTACGGGTTCTACAACACGGTGGTCGGCGTCGGCATTCTCGTGGGAAATCTGGCCACCGGCACGGTGTTCGACCTCGCCCGGACGGCGGGCTTGCCGGAGCTGCCGTGGCTCGGCCTGCTGGTGATCGGCGTGCTGTGCGCGGGCGGCCTGCGGTGGCTCGATCGAGGCCGCCGGTTGGATCGCCAACCTGATTACGCGACAGCCTGATCGAACCCGGACCGGGGTGGCGTCGCACCCGGCGACGCCACCCCGGTCACCGCTCAGGCCACCTTGATGACGACTTTGCCCGAGGCGTGACCGTTTTCGACGGTGGCAAGGGCGGCCGGGGCGTCGGAAAGCGGATGGACCTCGGTGATCTCAAGTGCGAGAACCCCGTCGAGAGCCAGCTGCGCGGACCGCTCCAGGTTCGTGCGGTCCAGGCGGCGCTCGACGAACCGGCCACCGAGATCGGACACGGACGGATCGCCCACGGAGATGACGTTGCGGGGATTCCGGGCCAGGGGAACGACCGTCTGCAGCGCGGTTCCGCCGACCAGGTCGACGATCCCGTCGAAGCCGTCCGGAACCAGCGCCCGTGCCGCGGCGGCGACTGCGCCCCGATGGCCTCGGCGGGCGCACACTTGGCGTAGGAGGCCGCCCAGCGGCGAGATGTTCACGTTCCGTGCTTTGTTCACTGCTGTTCGACGCACTCCGGAGCCGTCCCGCCGACGAGCCACCGTGGCCGGCACTGCGCCGCGCATTCGACGCCATCCTTGAGCGCTCATGGTGCGCTTACGTCCGCTCAACCCTCGCGAGACTCCTCCTCGAAGAAGTGACAGGCGACCAGCTGACCGCGCGGACCGGGGCGCGGTAGCGGAACCTCCGTCACGCACCGGTCCCGTCCGTTTCGAAGGGCGCACCGGTTCTGATACGGGCAGCCCGCGTTCGGAGGGGCGATGACCGTCTCCTTCGTGGATCGCCCGGACAGCGGCCGGCGCTGCGTCGGATCGGGCAGGGGAGTGGCCGACACGAGGTCGCGGCTGTAGGGATGCAGCGGCGATCCGAAGATCTCCGCACTCGGACCGGTTTCGACGATCCGGCCCCCGAACAGCACGGCGATGCGATCGCAGAAGTACTCGGCCACCACCAGGTCGTGGACAATGAAAAGGTAGGTCAGGCCGATGCGCTCGCGCAGCTCCGTCAGGAGATTCAGGACCTGAGCCTGGATCGACACGTCGAGCGAAGAGATCGGTTCATCGAGGACGATGAGCTTGGGGTCCAGCGCCAAGGCACGCGCGATGGCAATGCGCTGACGTTGACCTCCGGAGAGCGCGCTCGGCTTTCGATCGCCCTGCTCCGAGGTAAGGCCGACCAGTTCCAGCAGCTCGTCAACCCTTTCGCGCCGCTCCTGCTGGGCGCCGATCCGGTTGATGTCCAGCGGTTCCCGGATGAGTGCCCGTACGGTCATCCGCGGATCCAGCGAGGCGTACGGGTCTTGAAATACCATCTGCATCCCGGCGCGCAACCGGCGAAGCGGCCTGCCACGCTGCCGAAGCCAGGACACTCCATCGAACTCGACCTCGCCGGAGGCCGAGGACAGATGCATCAATGCGCGGGCGATACTGGACTTGCCGGATCCCGACTCGCCGACGAGCCCGAACGCCTCGCCCGAGCTGATCGAGAAATCGACATCATGGACGACATTCACGTGGTTGCGACGACTCGCGGAGTAGGTAACGGTCAGTCCGCGAACGTCCAGCAGGGCGTCGGATTCGCGAGCTTCCTCGGCTGTGCCGGCAGGTGACCGGCCCGCATTTCCCATCCTCATGGGGCGTTCCCCCGTTCAGTTCGACGATCCACTACTCGCTGCCGGCTGAAATGACACGCCGCGCCACCGGAATAGCCCACGTCCGACAGTTCGATGAGCTGCGGATCCAGGGCTGTGCAAGGTTCGCCGCGCTGTGGGCACCGCGCGGCGAACGCGCAGCCGACCGGCAGTTGATGCAGGGGTGGCGGTGTGCCCGGGATCGACGGCAATCGTCCTTCCGGCAACCGGTCCGGATGGAGAACCGCCTTGAGCAGCGCCTCCGTGTACGGGTGAGCCTGGTGGGCGAAGAGCGCCCTGCTCTCGGCCTCCTCGACAATGCGGCCCGCGTACATCACCATGACCCGGTCACAGAATTGTGCGACGACGCCCATATTGTGGGTGACCAGCAGAACGGCCGTATCGTGCGAGTCGGCCAGCCGCTGAAGCAGGTCCAGCACCTGCGCCTGGGTCGTGACATCCAATGCGGTCGTCGGCTCGTCCGCGATGATCAGCTCCGGCTCGTTCGCGATCGCCATCGCGATCAGCACCCGCTGCCGCATGCCGCCGGAGTACTGCATGGGGTAACTGTTGAGCCGGTGCTCCGCGTCCGGCACCTCGACCGCCCGGAGCAGTTCGACAATCCTTGCCCGCAGCGCTGCTCGGCTGATTCTCCGGTTGTGCCGCCGGATCGCCTCACCCATCTGCCCGCCGATCGTCCACACAGGATCGAGTGCGGCCATGGGGTCTTGGTACACCAAGGAAATGTTCGCGCCGCGGATTTGGCTCATCTGCCGCTCGTCCTGCTGGTCGATCACTTGGCCGTTGATGGCGATCGTGCCACCGCTCACCTGCCCGGCCGGCCCGATCAGGCCCATGATCGACAGGGCGAGCGCGGACTTCCCGGAGCCGGATTCCCCGACCAGACCGACCTTTTCCCCCTTCTTGATCTTCAGGTCCACGCCGCGGACGGCGTGCACGCAGCCGGGGCCGGAGCCGAACTGGGTCCGGAGGTCGTTGACCTCGAGTACGAGCTGCTCATTCATGCCAGCACCTTCGACTTCAGGCGAACCCGGGGATCGACCAGGCGATAGAGGATGTCCACGCACGCGTTGATGACCACGTAGCCCACCGCGCCGAGCTGGATGAATGCCTGCACCACCGCGAAGTCCTGCCCTTGGATGGACTGCACGATAAGTTGCCCGATGCCGGGCCAGGAGAAGATCGACTCCACCAGGACGCTCCCCACCATCAGTTCACCCAGGATGAGCCCGCTCGCGGTCAGGGTGGGCAGAAAGGCGTTCGGCAAAGCGTGCTTGCGGAATGCCGACCAGGGCGAGATGCCCTTTCCCCGGACGACCGTGAGGAAGGGATCGTCGCGGACTCCCAGGAGACTGCTGCGCAGGAGGCGGAAAAGAGCCGCCGACGCCGGAAACGCCAGGACCGCGGCCGGCAGGATGAGATGCCAGCATGCATCGGCGAACGTCGAAAACCGGAGCGTCAGCAGCGAATCGACCGAGTAAAGGCCGGTGATCGAGGGTGGCGGCTCGCCGCCCGGACCGAGGCGCCCTTCGGGACCGGGAAACAGATGCAGAGTCTGCCAGAAGATGATCAGTGCGATGAGGCTCGTCCAGAACGGCGGCGCTCCGGTTCCGACGAAGGACCAAGCCATGGCGCCTCGGTCGACCGCGCGGCGTCGCCGGTAGGTCGAGATCAAGGCCAGGATCAACGCACCGCCGAAAGCGAATACGAAGGCAGTGAGCCCCAGCTCCACGGTCGGCATGACACGTTCGGAAAGAAGCGTGCGTACGGGAAGGCCGCTCGTATAGGAATAGCCCCAATCTCCGGTGAAGAAGTCGTGCAGGTAGAGGACAAACCGTTCGAGGAGCGGTTTGTCCAAGCCCATGGACCGGCGCAGCGAATCGACTGCGTCCGGTGGTGCCAGGGGACCGAGAATCACCCGAGCCGGATCCCCGGGTATCGCGCGGAGAAGAACGAAGCAGAGCAGCGACGTGAGCAGAACAGTTGCCGCCGCGCCCAGTACTCGTCGTATGACTGCATACATCCTCAACCACCCGCCCGTTCGCCAGGTCGGCTGAAAGCTTCTCGTCCGCTGTCGGCGATGATCGCGGCCGCGGCGGTGACCGCCAGGACGCCGAGGCCCGGGAACGTACTGATCCACCATTGCCCGCCGAGGGCGTATTCGAGTCCTTCGGTGATCATCGATCCCCAGTCGGCTGTGGGCACCTGGACCCCGAGCCCAAGGAACCCGAGGCCGGCCATCGCCAGGATCCCGTACGAGAAGACCCCGGCGGCCTGGGTCAGGACGGTGGGCACCAGGTGCGGCAGGATGTGGCGGCGAACCACGCGCACCGGCGACGCACCCATCGTGACGGCCGCATAGACGAACTGTTGCGATCTGATTCTGAGGACCTCACTCCGGACAATTCTGGCGTACCACGGAATCGAGATGAGAACGATTCCCCACGTGGCCGTGACGGCTCCGGGGCCGAGGCCGACGGTCACCGCCATGGCGAGGACCAGCGGCGGGAATGCGAGGATCGCATCCATTCCGCGCATCAGCACGGCGTCGACCGCGCCACCGCGGATTCCTCCGATGATCCCGATCGTGCCGCCGATGATCGCGCCGACGACCGCGACGATGAGGCCGATGAGAAGGGAGACGCGGGCGCCTGCGTTGAACCGCGCCAGCACGTCCCGCCCGTTGCCGTCCGTGCCCATCGGGTGGGCCGGAGACGGCGGCGCCAGAGCATGGCTCAGGTCCACCGCCGTCGGACTCACTCGCCAGAAGAGTGGCAGCACCAAGGCCATCACCAAGAGGACCACCAGCAGGCCAAGCCCGACGCGCATGCCTCCCCCCATCCTCGACCGTCGGCCTGGCCTGCCGGCGAGCGGTCCCCGAAGGCGCGGACCGGGCCGGCCAGGCCGAGGAGCCTGGTCCGCGCCGGCCTGCGCGATCGCGCGCTCCGCTGTGCCCGCCATTTCACGCAATCCCTTCCGTGGCTATGCCCACGTCATGAAGTCCATTACCACGGAGTAAAAGTAGTTCTTCACGCGTTTGCCCAGAACGACGACAGCCTGGTCCTGATAGGCGGAGGCGAACGGCGCTTCGTCGTTCACGAGGGTCACGATCTGGTTCAGCAGTTGCTGCCGCTTGGCCTGGTCGGTCTCCGCCGCCGCCTGAACGGCGAACTGGTCGGCCTCCTTGATGCACAGATTCGTCGTGTTGGACGGAGTTCCGCACTTCAAGTCGTCGGCGTAGTCGTAGATGGCGGAGTAGACGAACCCACCGTTGTTGCGCACGAACGTCGGGTATCGGCGCGAACTGAGGGCTGCGACGATATCGGCGGCAGAGAGCTTGACAACCTCGACATTCACGCCGAGCGGTTTCCACTCGTTCTGCACGATCGTCGCGATCTGCGTATCGGTCGAGTTGTCATTCTGCACTGCCATCTGCACGGTGACCGGAAGTTTTACGCCGGACTCCTTCAGCAGGGCCGCCGCCTTGTCCATGTCAGTTTTCCTGGGCTGCGCGAGGGAGGTGTCGAAATCCGGAATGGTCGTGGCCCAGGGTCCGAAGAGCAGGCTCCCGTACCCCTTGTTCACCTGAGCGCGGATACCCTCGTAATCGATCGCGTACGTCAGTGCGGTGCGGAACTTCTTGTTGTCGAAGGGGGCTGTGGTGGTCACGAAGCCGATCCGCTTCGTCGTGTCGGTATCGAAGGCCGCGACCCGGAGGTTGGGATCACCCTTCAGGCTTGTCGCCGAAGTCTTGCTCATCCCGATGGTGACGTCGGCCTGTCCATTGCGGGCCTGCAGTGCGAGGGTGACGTCCGACGAGGTGAAGTTCAGGTTGATCTTGCCGACCTTCGGCGCTTCGCCGAAGAACTTCGGGTTTCGTACCGCCACGGCACCCACGCTGGCTGTGTAGCTTTCGAGCGTGAACGGACCGCCGCCCCCGGCGATATGGGTCGTCATCCACTTGTTGGGCGAGCCCTTGGTGTCCCCGCCATTTTGCGCGACGACCTTACTGTCGACGATGCTCGACCAGGGCGAGGCCAGAATGGACAGGAGCGGCGGATACGGCCGGGAGATGTTCAGGACGAGTGTGTCGTCGGCCGGTGCTTCGATCGATTTGTAGAATCCGTCCTGGTCACCGGTCAGAATGATTTTTCCGGTGCCTCCGGCGGTGAGGACTCGTTCGAGGCTGGCCTTCACCGCGGCGGCGGTGATCGGGGACCCGTCGCTGAAGCTGGCCTTGTTCAGCTTGAATGTGTAGGTCTTGCCGTCATCACTGATGACCCACGATTTCGCCAGGTAGGGGGTCACCTTGACCGGATCGAACTGCGTCGTCCCCTCAGGCCCCGGCTTCGGGCCGAAACTGGTCAACCTGACGTAGAAGTTCTGCAGCAATCCGAGACTCGAGGCGTCGTACCCGAACGCGGGGTCGAGGGTCGTCGCGGGCTGGCCCACGTTGACCGTCAAGGCGTCGTTGGATCCACCACTGGTGGTACTACCGCTAGAGCACGCTGCCATCGAGGTGACAACACAGGTTCCTGCCGCCAGCAGGGCGGCGACCCTGGTCAGTGTTCGCATGGCTACTCCGATCTACCCGTCTGCCATAGACGTTCTCGTAGAAGTACTGCTGGGATGACGTGCTTGGCGAAGCGTGCGTACTGGTCGTCAGCCGTCTTGTCGGATGGTGTTTGGTGGGTGGGAGTGTCATGCGGTTGCGTCCTCGACCAGTTGCTGGAGCTTCGGCATGATCGTGTCGAACAGGGTGCTGAAGTTGCCGTGGTAGGTGGCGCGTTGGCGTGCCCAGTCGTGCTCGTCGCCGTCCGTGGTGACGCATTCGTAGAAGGCTGTGTAGCGGAAGCGCGACCCTTCGGGCGCGGGGGCGATCGAGAAGTCGACGATGCCGAGGGCAGCGTCGCCCGGCTCGGGAGCGTCGCGCACGAACTTCCAGATGATCCGCTTCCCGGGCTGCAGCAGCGCCGTGCGGGCAACGTAGGGAGTCTTGCCTGATCCGGGTTCGTCCTTGAGTAGCGCCAGCAGCTCCCCTTCGCCCCCGACCGGGCCCGAGACATGCTCGAACTTCTTGTAGTTCTGCCAGGCGGGAATGTCCAGGACAAGCGGCCAGGCGACCTCGGGCGGAGCCGCCAGGTCCAGCTCTCCCTCCCGGATGACACAGACCGGGCGGCCAACGGCGAAATCAGATGAAGCGGACACAGGCCCTCCTGGAATGAAGGAAGTTCACTTGAGGTTCGCCCAGAGTGAATCTGGTTCATTCTTAGCC
The DNA here is from genome assembly GCF_003600245.1 of Amycolatopsis panacis. NCBI lineage: Bacteria > Bacillati > Actinomycetota > Actinomycetes > Pseudonocardiales > Pseudonocardiaceae > Amycolatopsis > Amycolatopsis panacis. Next base: position 23,538 of record NZ_QZFV01000113.1, on the reverse strand, counting down.
CGCGGTGAACCCTCTGTCAACAGTGCGGCGTGCCTGTGCTGAAGGTGAAGCTCAGTTGATGTTTTGGCTGGCTGGACCTGCTCGTGCGTGGGGCAGGGGCCGGCCGGTGCAGACGATCTCGATGCGCTCTACAGCCACTGCTGTATGTACTCGTTCGCGCGCTGCTGGTATGCGGCGGTCTGCGGTCGGCCCTTGCGGATGAGGGACACGAAGATCGTGTCGACGAGGGCCATATGGGTCACCAGGGACGGCAATGGCGTCGTGAACGTATCCATGTCCGCGGGTGTCGCCAGGAGCTGGATGTCGGAGGTGTTCGCGACGGGTGAGCCGAGGGAATTGGTGATGCACACGGTCGTGGCGCCTTGGGACTTCGCGACTTCGAGACTGCGAATCGTCTCCGGGACCCGGCCGGTCGGGGAGATGCCGATGGCCACGTCCTTCGGGCCCAGCTGGCTGGCGGTCACCAGTTGCATATGCGCGTCGGGTGCGGCGTTGGCGCGGAATCCGATCAGCGTCAACCCTGCGGCCGCGATGGCCGCGACCGGATGGGCCACGCCCACGGCGTAGAGCTCGATGCGGCCGGCGTCCAGGATGGCATCGACCGCGGCGTCGACCGTCTCCGCCGGGTTGAGCGCCATCGTCTCGGCGAGCGCGAGGCGGTGGAATTCGACCACATTTTCCAGGTCGGAGGTCGATCGCCGATCCGTGGGCAGCCCGGACTCGGCGACCTCGCGGGCGAGCGCGATCTTGAAGTCGGAGAACCCCTTGAACCCCAGGCGCTGGCAAAATCCCACGACCGAGCCGACGCTCACGCCGCACCTCGTGGCAAGGTCGGCGACGGCCGCCGGGATGACCTCCTCGGGGTTGCCGAGGACGTGATCGGTGACGGCCTGGTCCACTCTGGACATGGTCGGCCGCGAGACCCGCAGGCGCGGGATCAGGGAACCCTGCCGCAGGGATTCGGCTGCCGCGGGTGCTGACTTGTCTGCCATGGGACGACACCTGCCCGTTCGTTGCGAGCTCACGGTGCCGGCGTTGACAGAGCGCTCACCGCGAGGCTATGAATGAACCAGATTCACCGCGAGTCTAGCTCAAGTGAACTTCCTTCATTCTAGGAGGGCCCGTGTCCGCTTCATCTGATTTCGCCGTTGGCCGCCCGGTCTATGTCATCCGGGAGGGAGAGCTGGACCTGGCGGCTCCGCCCGAGGTTGCCTGGTCGCACGTCATGAACCTTACCGCCTGGCAGAACTTCAAGAAGTTCGAGCATGTCTCGGGCCCGGTCGGGGCCGAGGGGGAGCTGCAGGCGATGCTCAAGGACGAACCCGGATCGGGTAAGACTCCCTACTTCGCTCGCACGGCGCTGCTGGAGCCTGGGAAGCGGATCGTCTGGAAGCTCGTGCGCGAGGCACCCGCACCGGGCGACCCGGCGCTCGCCGTCGTCGATTTCTCCCTCACTCCCACCCCCGAAGGGTCACGTTTCCGCTACGCGACCTTCTACGAATGCGTGACCACGGACGGCGACGAGCAGGACTGGGCACGCCAACGCGACACCTACCACGGCAACATCCGCACGCTGATCGGCACAGTCATGCCCAAACTCCAGAAACTCGTCAAGGACGCCACCGCATGACCCACCCGGCAACCGGCACGACGAAGGGTGCGACGCATCCGGTGCTCAACCCGGCGACCGGCGAGGTGGTCGCTTCGGTCGAAGTTCTCGACGGTGCCGCCGTGGATGCCGCGGTCCTGGCGGCGCAGAAGGCATTCGAGGCTTGGCGCGACACGTCCGTCGAGCAGCGCGTCGAAGTCCTCGACCGGATCGCGGACCTCGTGCGTGGGAACGCCGGCAAACTCTCCGAGCTCCTCACGCTGGAGCAAGGCAAGCCGATCGCCGAGGCGCGCACGGAGGTCGACACGACGGAAGCGACCTTCCGCCGTTACGCGGACCTGGGGCGGGAGAAGGGTGCCGCGCTCTTCACCGAGGAGTTGGGCGAGCACGTCCGCACCTTCACGCCGCTTGGCGTAGTGGCAGGCATTATCCCGTGGAACGCCCCGCTGCTCGTCGCCGCGATGAAAGCCGGGCCGGCCATCCTGACCGGAAACACGATCATCCTCAAACCGGCACCGACGACGCCGCTCGCGACGCTCGAACTCAGCCGCCTGCTCGCGGACACCGTGCCGGAGGGGCTCGTGCAATGCCTCGTCGACGACGGATCGATCGGCCCGCTGCTGGCGTCGCACCCCGGGGTACGGAAGGTGGCGTTCACCGGGTCGACGGTCACCGGGCGCGCCGTGACGACCGCGGGCGCACCGACGCTGAAACGTCTCACTCTCGAACTCGGCGGAAACGACCCGGCGATCGTGCTCGGCGATGCCGATCCGGAGGCGGCAGCGGCAGGGATCTTCGCGCGTGCGTTCTTCAACGCCGGCCAGGTGTGCGGCGCGGTCAAGCGCGTCTACATCCACGATGACGTCTACGACCGCTTCGTCGAGTCGATCGCCGATCTTGTCCGAGACGTCGTCGTCGGAGACGGGTTCGACCCAGCGGTCACCGTGGGACCACTGCAGAATCGCACCCAGTACGAGAAGACCACCGCCCTCCTCGCCAAGGCGGTCAGCGATGGCACGATCCTCGCGCAGAGCGGCGTCCCGGACGTGGACGGCGGCTACTTCGTCCCGGTAACCGTGGTGGGCGATCTCGACGACGCGCACCCGCTCGTGACCGGCGAGCAGTTCGCGCCGATCCTGCCGCTTCTGCGCTTCTCTGATGAAGCCGACGCGGTAGCCCGCGCCAACTCGACCGAGTACGGGCTCACCGCCTCGGTCTGGACGTCGGACGTCGCGCACGGCGAGTCCGTGGTTCAGCGGATCGACGCGGCATTGCTGGGCGTCAACAAACACAATCGGGTCGCTCCGGCGTTCGGCATCGCCATGTCGAAGCAATCCGGCAGCGGCTGGCTCTTCGGGCCGGAGGGGGTTCGCGAGTACCTGCAGCCCCACCTCCTCTTTCGATAGCCAGGGCGCAGCGTCCCCGGACTCGCACCGCTACCTCGGCGACGTGTGGGCCGACGGCGACAACGCCGTCGGCCCACTTGCTTATGTGCCCACAGCCGGGGGAAAGCTGTTGTGGCACAACGTTTTCACGGCTTCGTGGTAGCTTCGGTGACGATCTCTTCCAGCACCGGCATCGGCACGGATCCGCTGCCGAGTACCGCCGCGTGAAACTTGCGCAGGTCGAACTCCGCACCCAGCCGCCGCTGCGCGGCCGCCCGCAGGCGGACGATCTCACGCTTGCCGGTGAGGTATGCCAGTGCCTGTCCCGGGATCGTCAGGCAACGGTCCACCTCGTTGACGAGGAACCCCTCGGGCAGCCCGACGCGCGTGAGCATGAACTCGATTGCGCGAGCGCGGCTCCAGCCGAACGCGTGCAGCCCGGTGTCGATGACCATGCGGGCCGTACGGTGCATTGCCATGGACACCGCGCCGAGTTCGGCACGTGCATCGGAGTACAGGCCGAATTCGCCGGCCAGCTCCTCCGCATACAGCGCCCAGCCCTCGGAGTGGACGGTGATCGACATCTGCTGCAGCAGCGGAAGGCCCTCGATCAGCTGCGCGCGAGCATGCTGGGAATGATGCCCCGGCACCGCCTCGTGGAACGCGATCGCTTCCAGATCCCAGCCGGCACCGGCGGTCGGGCGCATCGTGTTGAACCAGTACGTGCCCGGACGCCCTCCGGCGACGCCCCGGCCGCGCTGTGGCCGAACATAGTGCGGCGCCATCCCCGACGCACCAACGGTTTCCGGCATCGGCTCGACCCCGCACGGCGGGGGCAGCGGGCCGGGCATCAACCGTGGCGCGATCGCTTCCGCGCGGGCGATCGCCTCGCGGGCGGCTACGATCGCCTGCTCGGCGGTGCGCTCGGACACCGACGCACGCAGCGCCGCCACGATCGCGTCCCGATCGTTCAAGCCGAGCGGGCTGCCGAGTTCCCGCGCCCGCGCCTCCAGTTCCTCGATGGTCTCCAGCCCGGTCCGGTGCAACTGCTGCGCAGTCAGCGGCAGCGTGGTGTGCATTGCGATATCTCGCGTGTAGTCGGCCTCGCCGCCGGGTAGCGCACAGCGGCCCGGCCGTTCGGCACTGCGCGCGATCGGCCGCAGCTCGGTCAGCAGGTCCCGCCAGCGTGCGAGCGCCGGCATGATCGCATCCTTGACGGTGTCTTCGACCTGCGTGCGCCAACCGGAGGCGCCGGCCCAGCCCTGTGGCGGTACCGGGGTGGCGAACGCGGTCGGCACACCCTCGGCAAGCACCCGGTCGGCCCAGCCGACCGCGTGATCGACGAGTTCGGCGACAGGCAGCCGCCCCTTCGCCCGCCCGTCGCGCAGCCGATCCGTCTTCGCGTCGATCCAGGCCGCGGCACCGGACAGCCGCGCGAGGTAGTCGTCCGCGGCCTGAGTATCGGGGAGTGTCGTGCGCGCGGCCACCGCGAGCAGCGTCGGGGGTCCGGCGAAGGGCGTCGCGGTGGCGGTGCACTCGGCGTCGGCGTTCGCGATCGAGGCCCGCTCACGTTCGCATGCCGACCGCACCACGCCCAGCGTCACGCGGTCGGCAGACTCCGCACCGCTCAGCCCGGTCGCCCTGTCCGCCAGGACGGCGAGGTCGGCGTCGAGGTCCACGGCAGCCTGTGCGGACGCGGCCGGGGCCAGCCTGTCGTACTCGCGCACACCCAGCGTGGACGCGCCGAACGGATCGGCCGTGAGGAGCCGATGGACGAGTTCGTCGGCGATCTCACGGATGGGGGACTTGTGATTCGTCTGCTGCATTATTGCGCACCGCCAATCTTATGGCCTTCATCTGTGGAAAGATTCCCAGGTATGTCCATAGTGGACTCTGGGGAAGTCCGCATTTCACTGCCCGGCCACTCGCCAGTAGCGCTTCAGCACCTCCAGCTGGAGCGTGCATTCGACGGCGGTCACGTCGGCACTCCCGGGAAAGCCGCCGCTGACGAAGTCGGCCAGGTCGTCCTCGTCGCGGAAAACGCCGTCGTAGACAAACGTCGACGAGGCCGCAGTCAGCGCCAGGAACCGCGTGGCCGGGTGGGCGGCTATCGCCGTGCCGACGCGGGTGGTCGTGGCCGGTGGGCACGAGATACCGAGTACGACCTCGACCCCGTAACCCAGCCTCCCCGGCTCGATCTCGACGCGGGGCCGCAGCAGCCCGGAGCCGAACATCGCCGTGGCCGTGCGGCGGGCCCGGGATTCGGAGATGTCGAGCATGCGTGCGACGTCCGAGTATGGCACTCGTGCGTCGTCGCCCAGCACTGCTGCGACTTCGCGTTCCAGCGGGCCGAGTTCGGTGCCCGGTGTCTCTCCCTCCGCACCCGCGTGCCCGGCGAGCGCCTCCTCCTGACCGGGGGTCAGCCGGGGCAGGTGCCACGCCGCGGAGCTGGTCAGCCGGCGCAACACCCACTCCGTGCGGACCGAGCGGATGCCTGGCACGGCGGGGATCTCGTCGACCAGCGCGCGGGCCGTCGCCGCGCGGGTCGGTCCGTGGACCACGGCGTAGATGTCGCCGCGGCCGGACGCGAGCGCTACGTGCGTGGTGTCATCGCGCAGCACCAGCGCCTCCGCGACCCCGCGCGCCCGGCCGGGCTCGACGCCGAGCCACACGTGTGCCGGCGGGCCTTCGGTGAGCAGGGACCAGTCGACCTCGCAGATGACGCGCAGCAGGCCGTCTTCCAGCATCCGGCCGTAGCGCCGCCCGACCGTGCGCGCGGAGGTATCCAGGACGCGGGCGAGCACGTCGAGAGACGCTCGGGGCGCGCGTTGCAGCGCGGCGACCAGGTCGAGGTCGATGTCGTCCAGTACGCCGTCGTCGGCCACCGGGCGCCCTCCTTCGGTTTCGGACGGTGACAGCCTGCCTTCTTGACTGAATCAGGCGTAATGAGGTCAATCATTGCATGTCTATGGCACCACATGCGAGACTTCTGCTCGAATCGGACGGAGAGCAGGTCCCGCTTCGGACACTGCGGGATGCTCACGTCGACCGCGATGGGACTGTCCACAGTGGCCACGCTCGTCGTCGGTCTGCCGGAAACACGGTCGTCGAGGAGGCATTTGCGGTGACCCCTGATGTACAAGGCCTGCACCGGTGGCTCGACAAGCACCGCGATCAACTGCTGGACGACGTTCTCACTCTCGTCCGCCACGAAACACCCAGCAGCGACCAGGAACTCCTCGCGCAGGCGCTGGCCTGGCTGGACCGCTGGGTCACCACGTCGCTCGGCGAGTCTCCGCACCGCTCCCGCACAGAGAACGCGCTCAGGTTCGATTACCCGGGTACGGGACCGGCGCCGGTCGTGCTTCTCTGCCACTACGACACGGTGTGGCCCGCGGGCACCCTGGCCGAGTGGCCGGCCACGGTGACCGGTGACCGGGCGAGCGGGCCGGGGATCTTCGACATGAAAGCCGGCCTGGTGCAGGCGGTCTGGGCGGTCCGCGCGCTCGCCGCCACCGGCCACGACCGGCCGCCGATCCGGCTGGTGCTCACCGGGGACGAGGAGGTGGGCAGTCCCGCCTCCCGTCCGGTGATCGAGCAGGCGTGCGCGGACGCGGCGGCCGTGCTCGTGTTCGAGGGCAGCGGGCCAGGTGGTGCACTGAAGACCGGCCGCAAAGGCGTCGGCCTCTTCGACGTCACCGTGACCGGGCGCGAGGCGCACGCCGGGCTGGAGCCGGAAATGGGGGCGAGCGCCGTCGACGAACTCGCCCGGGTCACGCTGGCGCTGCATGCGCTCGCCGACCCGGCGACCGGCACCACGCTCAACGTCGGCCTCGTCGAGGGCGGCAGCGCGGTCAACGTCGTCGCTGGTCACGCTCGTGCTCACGTCGACGTCCGGGTCGCCAGCCAGGCCGAAGCCGACCGGGTGGACGACGCCCTCGCCCGGCTCACCCCGCACGACCCACGCGCCACGCTCGCCGTCGCCGGCGGGTGGAACCGGCCGGTCATGGAACGCACACCCGCGATCGGCGAGCTGGTCGCCCTCGCCCAGGCCGCCGCCGCACAGCTGGGACTCGACCTGCCGGAGGTCTCCGTCGGCGGCGCCAGCGACGGCAATTTCGCCGCCGCCTTGGGGATTCCGGTACTCGACGGCCTTGGCGCGGTCGGCGACGGCGCCCACGCCCGCCACGAACACGTCTCGGTCGCAGCACTGGCCGAACGCGCCGCGATCGTCGCCGCCGTGCTCACCACGTTCTCGAATGGACAGTCCATCTGACTCAAGGTCGAGACTGCGCTTGGCAAGCGTCGGTGAGCGGTGGCACGTTCCGCGAGTCGCGCACCGAGTTCACCGTTCGCGGGCTGACCGGCACGGAACTCGCCACCTGGTTTCGGGAACTGTTCGCGGTCGGCCTCGACGACGCATCAACGCCCACCCGGAGCACTGGATGTCCTTACGCAGCAGTCTGAATGGGTTGGGGTCACGAGGCCGGAAGGAAACTGGCCGCTGTTCAGCCGTGGGGTCCGCGGCGGTTCGATGGTGTGATGAGGCCGTGTTCGTAGGCGAATACGACGGCGTGGAGCCGGTCGCGCACCTCCAGTTTGTCGAGCACCCGTCCGAGGTGGGTCTTCACCGTGGTTACCCCGATGAACAGCTGCTCGGCGATTTCGGTGTTGTTGAGCCCCCGCGCGACGAGCACGAGGACGTCTCGTTCGCGGTCGGTGAGCCGGGCAAGGCGCTGATCGTCCGAGGGTGCGGGGTGGGCGGCGAGGTAGCGTTGCATCATCCGGTCGACGACCGCGGGCGCGAGGACGCGGTCGCCGCGCAGGACGGCTCGCATCGCGAGGAGCATTTCCTCCCCGCTCGCGTCTTTGAGCAGGAATCCGCCTGCGCCTGCCCTGGTGGCGGCGAGCACGTATTCGTCGAGGTCGAAGGTGGTCAGCATGAGGACCTTGACGGCGGGATTGCGTGCGCAGATGCGTTCGGTGGCCTGTACGCCGTCGAGTACCGGCATGCGGACGTCCATGAGTACCAGGTCCGGTCGTGCCGTGGCGGCAAGGTCGACGGCCTGGCTGCCGTTTTCGGCTTCCCCTGCCAATATCAGGTCGTCGGCGCTTTCGAGGAGCATGCGTAGTCCGCCGCGCATGAGTTCCTGGTCGTCGCAGACGAGCACGCGGTAGGGCGTCATAGCTCCTCCGGGGAGGTTGTGAGCGGGAGCAGCGCGGTCACCCGGAAACCCCCGCCGGACTGAGACTCCGCGGTCACCTCGCCGCCGAACATCGAGGCGCGCTCCCGCATCCCGCGGATGCCATGGCCTGCCCCACCCTGCTCGACGGAGTGAACGCGCGGTCCTTGGCCGCCATCGTTGACGACCTCGGCCACGACCGTCCTGTGTGGATCGTCCGGTGTCCCGTAACGAACCGTCACCGTACACCGGGCACCGGACGGGGCGTGCTTGACCACATTGGTCAGTGCCTCCTGGACGATCCGGTGCGCGGTGAGCGCGGCGCCCGGCGGAACGCCACGGGGATCACCTTCCACCGTGAGACGGGTCTCCAGTCCAGCGGAGCGCACCTTCTCCACGAGTTCGGTCAGCTCACCGACACTCGGTTGAGGTTCCTTGCCGGACTCGCTTTCGCGCAGCAGGTCGAGGATCCGCCGTAGTTCGGCGACGGCTTCCCGTCCGGTGACGCCGATCGTCCGCAGTGCCTCGTCCACGGCCGCGCGATTCCGTTCACCCACCAGTCGCGCGCCTTCGGACTGCATGACCATCGTGCTGACCGCGTGCGCGACAACGTCGTGCATCTCCCGGGCGATCCGCGCACGCTCCTCGACAACCGCGGCCCTCGCCAGCGCGTCACGGTGTTTCTCGGCCTCGAGAGCACGCTCCTGCGCGTCGGCCAGCTGCCGCTTCCGGTTTCGCGTCACCTCGCCGATCGCCACCACGGCCACCATGGTGGCGGTCTCCACCAAGAACAGGGTCGACGCGGTCTGGCCGTCCCCGAAGAAGAACGCGCCGAGAAGGTACAGCACCTCCGTCGCGGCCAGCAGTACCCACTTGCGACGCCGGCCGCCGTGGACGACCACCGAGTACATCAGAACGGTCAGTGCCAGGTTCGCGGGGAGCAGCACACCCGTGTACTGCGACGGCAGCAGCGCCTGCGCGGCGAAGACGGCGAGCACGAACAGCATCACCTGTGAGGGGAACCGGCGCCGTGCGAAGATCGGCAGCAGCATGGCCACGATGATCGCCAGCACCGCACTCCACAACGGGCCTGACAACAAGAGGCTCAGCAGCGAGCCCGCACCGATCAGCAACGACGACCAGCACGACAATCAGCAGATCGATCACCCGTGACCGGACACCCGTCCCGGCGAACAACTTGCGCACCTTGACCACCTGACTACGCATCCCGCTTCCGCGCGACCGCGATATCGAAGAACACGGCGGCCACCACGGTCGGCAACGAAACGCCGTTCCTGGCCTCGTGCCTCCGGGCCTGCAGAAATCCATGGCGAGGCGAAGAGGCAGCGCGACGCAACCCCTGGCCAGACCCGTCACCCCGGCACTGAATGCCGTTGGTGGAGAACCGGTACTCGCCGGTGACCGAGGTGGAGATCATTCTGACGCGTTCGGCGATCAGCGGGTTCATGACCATCCCCATGCTCGCAGTGTCCACTCCGGACACACGGTGGCGTCCCCGTCGTCGGCGAACATCGCCTGCCGCCGTTCCGCCAGGCCACGCAGCTCCGTCTTCTTCGGGGTACGGACCCGGACGCTCCTGTCCCCGGCCCGGTCGACGAACTCCTCGGCCCCGCACTGCGTCATCAGCTTCCCACTCCCGTTTGCTCAGGTTCACCGCCTCGATCATGGACCCCCCGGGTATGCCGCTTCGTGACTCCCACGGTGCCCTCGTGCGGCGGCGAAGACATCCCATCCCAGGCCGCACCAGGTCATCCGCCGAAACGACCCGCGTCGTCCCGGGGGATGAGGTCATCGAACCAGCGCGTAAACGATCGGCGCGGACGCGCCGCCTCGACGGAGAGAAATTCGCGCCTGCGATTGCGCGGAAAACGCGCGAAGTGTTGTTCAAATGCCTGCACAGTGCAGGCTCAGCCGTGAGGGGTTCCAGTGTGGGTTGCGCAGCCTTGCGCTGAACGGACGGGTCGGCGGGACGCAACGTCGCAGCGTCGGGAGGACTCGTCGGAACGACCTCCATCCGGGGGTGCTCCTGGTCGGCGCGGAGAGTCCGGCCCTCCCGGCTGACGATGTCCGAGGTGGCCCGGACTGCGACCATCGTGATCGTGCGGCTGCCGGAGACCGGGGCGGTGGCTCGCTCCCGGTAGCGGCACGCTCCGGGCGGTTGCGACTGAACCCGGCGACATCAACCTACTGCTCGGCGAGAATCTTCAGCAGACACTCGGTGAACTCGTCCGGTACGCCCATCATGCCGCCGTGGTCGCCGGGGAACACCACTGGCCGCTGGCTCAGTTCCGCGGCGAGCAGAAGCGTGCTCCGGTGAGCGAACTGCCCTTCGGACGTGGTGCCGATGCCGATCACGATCCGCGTCGGTGTGGCGCGGAGCGCATCGAGGTCCGGCGCGTAGCCCGCGAGAGGCCTCCACATAGGACCGAAGAAGACCTCGAGATTGCGCGGGGTGAAGAACTCCTCCAGGTGCTCACGCATCGCCGTGATCGCGGCCAGCTCCTTCGGGTCCGGGGCGTCGGGGAGCCGGAAGCCCGCGGCCGGCAGGAACTTGTGCAGTGCCGCACTGACACCGGCGGTCCGGGCCGTCCGGAAGATGTCCTCGTTGTGTGCACGGCGCTCCTCCACGTCGGGCAGCAGTTCGGAGAGCGACGGTTCGTGCGCGACGAGGGTGCGCACCTGTGGTGCGTGGTTCACAGCGAGCGCTAAACCGGTCGCGCACCCTCCGCTGGTGGCGAACACGTACGCGGGCTCGTCGGTGACGGTGCGCAGCAGCCTGTGAACATCGTCGGCCTGGGTCGCGACAGCGATGTCCTCGTTCGGATCGTCGAGGGTGGAGGCGCCGAGGCCACGCGGGTCGTAGGTGATCACGGAGTAGTGCTCCGCGAGCAGCGGTGCGACGTCGTCGTACATTGAGGCGCTCGCGGGCCCGCCGGGGATCAGCAGCAGCACGGGACCCGAGCCGCGCACCCGGTAGCGCAGGCGCGCGCCTGGGACGCTCAGGGTGTTGGCGCGGCCAAGCTCGTGCAGTTCGTCGCCCACGACGATCCCTTCCGACGAATACCGGAATCCGACATCGATCAAATGCTCGCCTCAAACGGCGAAAAAAAGGTTTTTTTATCATCAGAATTCGCGCGCGAGATCGAGCCCGATCCCATGATTTGTAAAGGTAACAGCGCACAATCACACTATCAAGCAGTCGGGGAATTAACTGCACTAATGACCGGCCGACACTGCCTAAGTGGGCACAAAACAGATGTCGCGGTCACGCCTGTTGACTTCCGAGGCTGATTTCCTGATACATTTCTCTCATGCGTGTGCTGGTTAGCACCTGGGGGTGGCGCTCTCATTACTATCCGATGGTTCCATTCGCCTGGGCACTTCGAGCCGCAGGGCACGACGTCCGCGTTGCGGGCCACCCGGAACTGACAGCCGCCATCACGGGATCGGGGCTCACGGCGGTCGCGGTCGGCGAGAACGTCGACTTCGTGAAGGTCTTCGCCAGAGGAGTAAGGCAGAAGGCGCCTGATGATGCCGAATCCGTCACGAGCGACGGCGCGACGGCGCGTTGTGCGGAAGCGATGGTCGACGATCTCGTCGCGTTCGCGCTCGAATGGCGCCCCCACGTGGTCGTGCACGACCCGCTGAACCTGGCGGCGCCCGTGGCGGCGCGGGTCGTCGGCGTCCCCGCCGTCGAACACCTGTGGGCGGCCGACTTCTCGGAGGGGATCGAGATGGCGGAGTCGGTCGCGACCGGGGATATCGTGCGCCGGTTCGGGATCGAACGGCTGCCTGGCACGCCGCACCTGATTCTCGACCCGTGTCCCGCGGTGATGCAGGTGCCGCAAGGGGCTGCTCCGCGCCGGCCGATTCGTTTCGTTCCCTACAACGGGCGCGCGGAGCAACCGTCGTGGCTGTGGCGGCAGCCGTCCCGGCCACGGGTGTGCGTCACCTGGGGCACGCTGATGTCCGAAGTGGGTGATGGCGAACTCTTCCACGCTCCGCGGGTCGTGCGGGCGCTGGCGGCCCTGGACGTCGAGATCGTGGTCGCCGTCGACCCGAAGACGCGGCCGCGGTTCGGCGATCTTCCCGGCAACGTGCGGGTGGCGGACGGCCCGCTCGCACTGCACGTTGTGCTGCCGAGCTGCCAGGCTGTCGTCCATCAGGGCGGCGCCGGGTCGACGATGACCGCTCTCGCCGCCGGTGTGCCCCAGGTGGTCCTGCCCGCCGTCGTCGACCAGGAGTTCAACGCCGCTCGGCTCGCCCTCACCGGCGCGGGCGTCGCCGGGAGCCTCGGCACCATCGCCGAGCAGGTGCACGAACTTCTGACCGTGCCCCGGTGGCGGGAAGCGGCGACACAGCTCGCCGAGCAGAACGCGGCTCGTCCCAGCCCCGCGGAAGTCGCCGCGGCGCTGCCTCGGATCCTGGAATGAACCATGCGGTCTGAGTTCGGTTCTTCCAGGTGTGAGGACTGCTGCGCGCGCTTGCACGACCTGGGTGAATTCGAATAAGCGATGAGCAGACGCGTTTGCCTGATTTCGCCAACTCCTTTCGAAAGGGCCGCCATGAGCGCCGAACTCTCCGATGCCGTTCTGTCCGCACTCGACCCGGTTGCCGTGATCGGGATCGGCTGCCGTTTTCCCGGTGAGGCCGACGGTCCCGGTGCTTTCTGGGACCTGCTGGTGGCCGGAGGCGAGACCAGTTCGGAAATCCCCGACGACCGCTGGGCGGCCTATGCGGATCTGAGCCACCGGCACGCGACGGTGTTGCGCGACACCGTGAGGCGCGGGAGTTTTCTTTCTCGCGTCGACGGATTCGACGCGGACTTCTTCGGGATCACCCCTCGTGAGGCGGAACTCATGGATCCGCAGCAGCGGATCGTGCTCGAGGTGGCCTGGGAGGCGCTGGAGGACGCCGGGGTCGCTCCCCACTCGCTTGCGGGCACGGAGACCGGCGTCTTCGTCGGGTCCTGCACGGACGACTACCGGCGGCAGTTGCTCGAGGACGTCGTGAACATGGACGCCTGGAGCGGCATCGGCGCGGCGCGGTGCGCGGTCGCGAACCGGCTGTCGCACGTGCTGGATCTGCGCGGGCCCAGCCTCGCGGTCGACACCGCGTGCTCGGCGTCGCTGGTGGCGCTGCATCTCGCCTGCCAGAGCCTGCGGTCCGCGGAGAGCGGCCTTGCCCTCGTGGCGGGGGTGAACATCCTTGTCTCGCCGGGGGAAACGGTGACCCTGGACCTCGCGGGCGCCCTCGCCCCCGACGGCCGGTCGAAGGCGTTCGACGCCACCGCCGACGGGTACGGTCGCGGCGAGGGCTGCGGTGTGCTGGTGCTCAAGCGGCTGGCCGACGCCCAGCGCGACGGCGACCGGGTGCTGGCCCTCGTCCGGGGCAGCGCGGTGAACCAGGACGGGTACACCAACGGGATCATGGCACCGAACCCCGTCGCGCAGCAGCACGTCATGGAGCGGGCTTGCGCGAGCGGCGGCGTGGACCCGCGCACGGTCGGGTTCGTGGAGGCGCACGGAACCGGAACCCTGCTCGGTGATCCGATGGAGGCGGCCGCGATCGGTGCCGTGTACGGCGCGGGCCGCTTGGACGACCGGTGCCTCGTCGGCTCGGTCAAGGCCAACATCGGTCATCTGGAAGGCGCTGCGGGTGTCGCAGGCGTGATCAAGGCCGTGCTCGCGCTCAGCAGGGCGGAGATTCCCGCCACACCGATGGCGACCGTCCCGAACCCGGCCATCCCCTGGGAGGACAACGGTCTGCGGCTCGTCACGGAGCGCGTGCCCTGGCCCGCGACGAGCACGCCGCGGCGTGCGGGCGTGTCGGGGTTCGGCTACGGCGGCACGGTCGCCCACATCGTGCTGGAGGAAGCGCTCCCGGTCTCCGCTGCCCCGCGCACCGACATCTCCCGGGAGCGATTGTTCGCCCTGTCCGCAGCCTCGGAGGATGCACTCGGTCGCCGGGCGAGCGACCTCGCGGACTGGCTGGCGAAGCAGGGCGACGAGATCTCGCTGGACTCGCTCGGCCACACGCTCGCGGCCCGTCGGTCGCACCTTGGCCACCGCGCGGCCGTCACCGCGTCGAACCGGGCCGAACTGGTCGAACGGCTGCAGGCCTTCGCGCGGGGTGGCCGGGTGGACGACGTCGTGTCAGGTGGTGTGCTCGCCGACCCTGGGCCCGGCCTGGTGTGGGTGTTCTCCGGGCACGGTTCGCAGTGGGGCGGCATGGGCCGTGAACTGCTGACCGCCGAACCCGTGTTCGCCGGCGTGCTCGACGGACTGGCGCCCGTGTTCGCGGACGAGATCGGCTTCACGCCGCGAGAGGTGCTGGAGAACGGCGACCTCGTCGAGGTCAGCCGGATCCAGTCGATGATCTTCGCCGTGCAGATCGGCCTGGCGGCGGTGTGGCGTGACCGAGGGATCGCACCGGCAGCCGTGATCGGCCATTCCGTGGGGGAGATCGCGGCGGCCGTCTGCGCGGGCGCGCTCGACCTCGAGTCTGGCGCGAGGCTGAGCTGCCGGCGCTCGAAGCTGCTGGTCCCGGAGGCGGGCAAGGGTGCCATGGCCCTGGTGGGCCTGCCCTTCGCCGAGCTGGAACGACGTCTCGCCGCACGTCGCGGGGTCGTCGCGGGCATCCAGTCCTCGCCGTCGTCCACAGTGGTCTCCGGCGATCCCGGCGCGGTCGAAGCGGTCATCGCCCAGTTCCAGGCCGAAGGGCTGGTCGTCCGCCGGGTCGCCTCCGACGTCGCGTTCCACAGCCCCAGGATGGACCCGCTCGCGGAAGCGCTGGCCGAGGCCTTGCCCGGCCTGAGTACGTCGCGACCGGAGATCCCGCTCTACACCACGGCACTGACCGATCCGCGTGCGACCGTGGCGTTCGACGGTGCTTACTGGGCTGCCAACCTGCGCAACCCGGTGCGTCTGGCCGATGCCGTGGCTGCGGCGGCACAGGACGGTCACCGGGCGTTCCTGGAGATCTCCCCGCACCCGGTCGTGACGCACTCGATCAGCGAAACTCTGTCGCACCATGGGTTCGAGGAGAACTTCGTCGGCTCGACGTTGCGGCGCAACGAGTCCGAGCGACGCAGCCTGCTCTCCGCACTCGGGTCGTTGTACTGCCACGGCCTCACCGTCGACTGGTCCCGGCTGTACCCGGAGGGCGACCTGGTCGCGGCTCCGACGAACCCCTGGCGGCACCGGCCGCTCTGGTGGCGGTCGCGGCCCGGCGGTGGTGTCGTTCGCGCCCACGACCCGCGCAGCCACACCCTGCTCGGCGCGGAGGCTTCCGTGGCGGGCAGCACGATCCGGGTGTGGCAGACCTCACTCGACGACGGCAACAGGCCCTATCCGGGAAGCCACAGCATCAACGACGTGGAGATCGTGCCCGCCGCGGTGTTCGTCACGACGTTCTTCGCCGCGGCGTCGAAGTCCTCCCCGCCTCCGGCGCTGCGGAGGATCGTGATGCGAAGCCCGCTGATGACCGCGGAGCCCAGGGACGTCCAGGTGGTGCTGGACGGCGACACCCTCCGGCTCGCCTCCCGCTCCGCGAACACCGGTCCCGAACAGGTGTGGGACGTCCACACGAGCGCGACCGCGGCCGAACCGGGCGAGTTCCCCAACCGGCTCCGGCTTCCCGCCTCGATGCAGCCTGTGCCCACCACCACCGTCCACGACCGGCTCAGCGCCGTCGGGGTCCCGTCCACGGGCTTCGACTGGACGGTTCAGGAACTCCTGCGCGGCGATGGAGTGCTGCGCGGCACGGTCACGCTGGGGCAGCAGACCACCTGGGCACCGTTGCTGGACGCGGTGATGACGCTGGCGCCGGTCACCTACACCGGTGATCCGGTGCTGCGCATGGCCGTCGAGGTGGACGAGGTCGCGGTGCACGGTGACCCGCCGGCGTCCGCAGTGATCGACATCGCGGTGCGCCCGGACTCCCCGTCTGTCGTGGACGTCACGGTCGTCACGGACGACGGCCGGGTCATCGCCCATGTGAACGGCCTGCGTTACGCGGTCATCGGAGCCGAGGACGCCGTGTCCGCCGATCCCAGGACCCTCGTGCACGAGATCGTGTGGCGGCCGTACGAACCCGTGGTGGAAGCAAGTGCCGACCGCCCTCTCGTGCTTCTCGGCCCGCACGACGAGCTGGCCGGGCAGTTGGCCGCTCAGGTCCGCGCGGCGGGCCGCGACTGCCGGTGGCTCAGCGACCACCGGCAGGACACCGGCCTCGAGGGTGCCGACGTCTGCCTGGTCCTGACGGCCGCCGAGCCGGACGACGTCGACGAGCACCTGCGCGTGCTCGCCGAACTGGTGCGGCGGCAGTCCGGCCCCGGCAGGCTGTGGTGCCTCACCACGGGCGCGGTGCGGACGGGGTCGGACGGGGAGCCACGGCAACGCCCGGAACTCGCCTCGGTCGCCGGGTGCGGCCGGACGCTCGCCGGGTCCTGGCCGGCGTCCTGGGGTGCACTCGTCGACCTGGACAGGGCAGCCGTCTCGGATGCCGCGGGAACCGCGAAGACCCTGCTCGGCCTGATCGACGCGAGCGCGGCCGAGGCCGTCATCGCGGTGCGGCAGGGGCAACCGCTCGTGGCCCGGCTGACTGGGGTGGCGGTGCAACCGAGCCGTCCGGCGACGCCGTGCCGTCCCGACAGCACCTACCTGATCAGCGGTGGTCCCGGTCCGCTCAGCCTGCTCGCGGCGGACCGCCTCGCGGACCTGGGCGCGAGGCGGATCGTCTTCAGCACGCCGCACGACTTCCCCTCCCGGTCACGGTGGGAGTCCACAGTGGAGGAGAAGTGGGCACTCCCGGTCGAAGCCCTGCTGGAGCTGGAGGCCCGTGGTGTCACGGTGCGCGTACTCTCCCTCGACGTCACCGATCCGGTCCAAGCCGTTCTGCTGACCGATCCGGACGAGCTGGGACTCCCGCCCGTTCGAGGTGTGCTCGGTTTCACCGAGCCCGGGGCCACGGCGGAGAGCTCACGTGCTCGTGCCACCCAGGCGCTGCACGAGCTGTTCGAACCGGGCAGCCTCGACTTCTTCACCGTCTTCTCCTCAGGAGACCACGTGCTGCACCTGCCGGGGCCGGAGCAGGACGGAGCCGCCTGCGCCCTGCTCGACGCCCTGGTGGACGATCGCGCACGAGCTGGGGAACACGCCATGTGTCTCGACGTGGTGCAGGGGCACGAGATCGCCGCACCCGTCGTCGTCGCGGGCTGGGACACAGCAGATCGCCGGGGCCCCGGTGTCTACCCGGTGTTCAGGACCGACCACCCGGAACTGGCGGGGCGCGCGGTGCCGGCGCTGACCGACCTCCGCGCCGTCGCGGAGGAACCGGCCGAGCAGGACAACCTGTCGTCACTCGCTCCGGACCAGCTGCGAGCCACGCTCACCGGCGAGGTCGGTTCACTGATCGCCCAGGAGATGAAGCTCGACTCCGCGGACCTCTCGCCCGCACGATCGCTGGCCGAGCAGGGCATGGACTCCATCCTGACCGTCATGGTGCGGAGACGGCTGGAGAAGCGGTTCGGGCACCGGCTCCCGTCCACCCTGTTGTGGCAGACCCCGACGGTGACCGCGATCGCGGACCACCTGGCCGGCCTGCTGACCAGCTCCGCCGAGCACACCGGTCGATGATCGGGCATCCGAACCCCACGAGCAGAGAGATCTCATGCGCACTCCCGACATGTACCTGAGCGGAATCGGCTCGGTGATCCCGCCGGTGTTCCCGGTTGACCGCGCCGTGGCGGAAGGCCTGTACCCGGCGTTGGAGGCCGAGGTGCACGAGTTTCTCGGGGTGGCGCTCGCGGGTGAGCGGCCCGCGCCGGACATGGCGCTGGAGGCTGCCCGGACAGCCCTCGAACGGGCGGACACCGGTCCGGACAGCTTCTCCCTCCTGCTCTACACCGGAACCTGGCACCAGGGCCCCGACGGCTGGCCGCCGCAGGCATACCTGCAACGTCACCTCCTCGGCGGGCGCGTGCCCGCGATGTCGGTGCGCCAGGGGTGCAACGGCCTGTTCGACGCGCTGGAGCTCGCGGCCTGCTACCTGCGCGCCGAGCCGGCACGCGAGAGTGCGCTCCTGGTGGCGGCGGACAACTACGGCACACCGATGATCGACCGGTGGCGGATCGCACCGGGCGTGATCGCGGGCGACGCGGCAGTCGCGTTGACCATCACGAAGAACACCGGATTCGCCAGGTTGCTGTCCGTCACCTCGACGGCGGCGCCCGCGGCGGAGGAACTCCATCGCAGCGGGGAGCCGATGTTCCCGCCCACCATCACCGACGGCCGCCCCCAGGACTTCACCGCACGCCTCGACCACTACCGGGCCAACCCTCCCGCCGAGGCGGACGTGCTCGCGCGGATTCCCGGCTTGCTGCTCGAACTCGTGGAGACGGCGGTCGCGGAGGCGGGCATCACGATCGCCGACCTCGCCAAGGTGGCGTTCGAGACGCGGTCGCGCGAGATCATCGAGCAGCGCGTGATGGTGCCACTGGGCCTGGACGTCTCGAAGTCCACGTGGGAGTTCGGGCGGCGCATCGGCCACTGTGGTGCTGCGGACCAGTTCCTGGCGCTCGAGCACCTCCTCGTGTCCGGCGAGCTGGTCTCGGGAGACCACGTGCTGCTGCTCGGCCAGGCACCGGGCGTGGTGCTGTCCGCCGGCGTGGTACAGGTGCTGGAGATTCCGGAGTGGACGGTCTGAGTACCTGGCCAGAAGTCTCGTCCGAAACTTGGGGGTGGCCACGGCGAAGTCCAGCGTGCAACGGTGGTGCGGTTCTGTTCGGTGGTGCGGTCGCGGAAGCAGGCGTGTGCCTGGACGGCCATCGTGGCGGGTGCGATCGTGTCGATGTGGCGTTTGAGCCCGGCCCAGACGCGTTCGGCAGAGTTGTCCTGCGGGCTGTAACCCCGACGGGGTATCCGAGCCGATCACCACGCGGTGCAGCTGGTCGTGGGACGCGGCGTGCTCGACGATGCGCAGCGCCGCCTTGAGGTTGCCGGCCAGCACCACCTGCAACGCCATGTCCGTCTCGGCGAACAGCGCCTCGACCTCCGCGAACGGCAGCGCCGTCGGGCCGCCGTTGGCGTGCCCGCACACGTCGGGGCGCAATGCGAGCAATGCTTTGCCGCCCAGCGAGGCCCCGCCCGCGGCGCTCGCCCCGCCGGCGTGGCACATCACGGTCAGCCCGGCCTCGCGCGCCCAACGCACGTGGTCGACCCCGCCCATCGGGTCGGCGAACGCGCCGAAGCCGTACTTGGCCAGGCTGACGCCGGTCTCGGCCAGCTCCCGGAAATCCTGTTCGGACAGCGTCGGCTCG
Source organism: Amycolatopsis panacis (assembly GCF_003600245.1). Lineage (NCBI taxonomy): Bacteria > Bacillati > Actinomycetota > Actinomycetes > Pseudonocardiales > Pseudonocardiaceae > Amycolatopsis > Amycolatopsis panacis. Next base: position 4,020 of record NZ_QZFV01000113.1, on the reverse strand, counting down.
ATCAGCACCGCGCCCGCGCGGACCCGCATGCCGCCGGGCCGGTACTTGCTGAAGCACCGCTGCGCCGCGATCGCGAGCGCCTTCACGCCGGCCGCGTCGCGTGGCCGTCCGGGCACGTGCACCTCGCCGGCCGACACGGTGGTCGTGATGCCGCCGTGGACGTAGCCGGCGAGGTAGTCGACCGTGCGCTGCCGGGGGCTGTAGTCACCGAACGTGACATGCCCGTGCGAGTCGATCAGCCCCGGCGCGATCGTGCCGCCGCGCAGGTCGACCACCTGGTCGGCAGCGTCCAGCTCGGCCGCCAGCGCGCTCGCGCGGCCGGTCGAGTGGATCAGCCCGTCCCGGCAGACCACGGTGTCCGCGTCGAGCAGCGGCGCCGCGAGATCGCCGGAGAACACCGTTACCGCGCCGGTCAGCCCGAGCGTGCCCATGCGTCTTCACCCCAGATTTCCGCACGTTGCCAAGGAAAAATGCCTCGTGCTGGTTTGATAGCATCCGCCGGGTGAGTGCGAAAGAGTCCGCCAAGGTCTTGATCTTCGACGCCGACGACACGCTGTGGGAGAACAATGTCCTCTTCGAGCAGGTGATCGACGACTTCCTGGACTGGATCGACCACCCGACGCGGGACCGGGCGCAGACCCGCAAGGTGCTCGACGACATCGAGGCGGCCAACGCCGTCACCAACGGTTACGGCGCGAAGATGCTGCTGCGCAGCCTGCACGACTGCTTCGAGAAGCTGAGCGAGCGACCGGCCACCGCGCCGGAGCGGGCGGCCATCGACGAGCTCGCCGGCAAGCTGGTGCGGCACGAGATCGAGCCGATCGCCGGGGTCACGGACACGCTCGACGCGCTGCGCGGCCGGTACCGGATGTTGTTGCTCACCAAGGGAGATCTCGAGGAGCAGCAGCAGAAGCTGGACGTCTCTGGGCTGGCGCCACACTTCGACAGCATCCACATCGTGCCGGAGAAGAACGTCGACACCTATCGGGTGCTGATCGCCGAGCAGGACATCGTGCCGGAGACGGCGTGGATGATCGGCAACTCGATGAAGTCCGACATCGGCCCGGCCCGGGCGGCCGGCATGAACGCGGTCTACATCCCGAACGACCACACCTGGGTGCTGGAGTTCGACGACTCGGTCAACCGCGAGGACGAGCGGGTGCTGTTGGTCGAGGCGTTCCCGGACCTGCTCAAGCACTTCTGAGCCGAGCGAAAAGCCCGTTCCAGCGAACGGGCTTTTCGCTGCTGTCTCAGGCCGTCACGGCCGACTCCGGCGCCGGCACGAACAGCTGGTAGCCGGCGCTGACCACCAGCAGGCAGAACAACGCGCCCGCGCCGGCATGGGCCGCCGCCAGGTTCAGGTTGCCGGTGTCCAGCACTGGCCCCACCAGCCCCGCGCCGAGCGAGCTGCCGGCCGCGAAGAGCGTGACCAGCCAGGCGAACGCCTCGGTGACCGTGCCGCGCGGCGCGAGATCGCTGATCAGGCCGAACAGCGTGGCCAGCATCGGGGCCAGGAAGAAGCCGGTGAGCAGCATCAGCCCGGCCATCAGCAGCGGCGACGGCACCGTCGCCAGCATCCCGTAGCCGACCACCAGCCCGACCGCGAACAGCACGATCCGCGTCCGGGGCTGGATCCGCCACGGGATCATGCCGTAGACCAGCACGCCGACCAGCGAGGCGAACGAGTTCAGGGTCAGCAGGATCGGCGCGCCGCCGACCACGTGGAACCGCTCGGCGTAGCTCACCACCAGCACGTTCAGCGTGCCGATGGCCACGCCGGTGCCGACCGGGGCCAGCAGCAGCAGGGTCAGGCCGCGGTGCCGCAGCGGGCCGAGCCAGTGCCGGTGGTCCACCTTTTCCGGCGTCCAGCGCCGGGCCGGCTGGGCGGTGGCGAAGGTGGCCACGCCGACCAGCGTCAGCAGCGCCTGCGCCCACAGCGCGCTGACCGGCGTGAACACCGCCAGGCACAACGTGACCACCAGCGGGCCGAACACGAACACCAGCTCCTGGGCCGCAGAGTCGACCGCGTAGGCCTTCTCCAGCTCGTTGTCGGCCACCATGCCGGGCCACAGCACGCGCAGGCACGGCTCAAGCGGCGGCGTCAGCGCGCCGGCCAGGATCGCCCCGGTCAGCACCAGCGCGTGATTGCCCGGGGTCAGCGCGATCGTGATGAAGCCGGCCGCCGCCAGCACGCCGGTCGGCACCAGCACTCGGACCTGGCCGACCCGGTCGACGATGCGGCCGATGATCGGCGAGCCGACCGCGCCGGCGATGGCGAAGCTGCCCGACACCAGCCCGATGAACAGGTAGTCGGCCTTCGCGTCCCGCAGCGCCAGCGGGATCGCGACGGCGGCCATGGCCATCGCGAGCCGGCCGACCCAGCTGCCGAACAGCACGCGGAACACGTGCTGTCTGCGCAGAATGGACCAGTACGTCACCAGAAACCTCCCCAGAGCGCTTGACCTGACGTCAAAGTCGCGACTCTGAAGCGTAGCCGACCGCCTCCGGAAAGCGACCAGTCAGCTCGGCCACCCGCTTGCCGATCTCGGCGATCTGGTCGCCGGCCACGCCGGTGAAGGGGGTCCGGTCGGCCAGCAGCTCGGTCAGCTGCGCGATGTCCAGCGGGAACCGCTCGTCCGCGCCCAGCGTGGCCAGCAGCGGGTTGTCCGGCCGCCCGTCGCGCAGGCTGCCCGCCGCCCGCAGCGAGTGCTCCTTGATCAGCTCGTGCGCGGTCTCCCTGCCGACGCCGGCCCGCACCGCCGCGACCAGCATCTTCGTCGGGCAGCTCCACCGCGCCAACGGCACCTCCGTCTGGGCGGGCAGCTCACAGGCCAGTGCCTTCACCTCGGCCACGGCCGCAGCGGGGAAGACCCGGGGCCGCCCACTGCGTGGCCGGTCCGCCAGTCCCGGCAACCCTTCGCGGCAGAACCGCTTGCGCCACTTACGAACCGTGTCCACCACAACCCCGAGCGCGCGAGCGATATCGGCGTTGCATTGCCCGTCAGCGGCGGCCAGCACGATCCGCGCCCGCAACACCTGCCGATGCTCGGCACGACCACGTCGCGACAGTGCCTCCAGCGTCTGCCGATCCGCCGGGTCCAGCGTGATCACATACGGGCTACGCGCGGCCACCAACCCACTCATTTCACGATCGACTTTGGGAGTGAGACGGTATCGGGCAGGATCGTGCCCATGGCCTCCCCGCCCCAGTCGACCAAGACCTCGCTGCGTCAACACCTGCTGGCCCGCGCCCGGGAACGCTGGCCGCAGCTGACCACGGTCCGGGTGCGTCACCACGGCGCGTTCGCCTACGTCACCGGCGAACTCGCCGACGGCACGACTCTGCCGCTGTTCCGGTTGCGGTACAACGGATCCGCCAGCAGCTGGGGGTTCGCCATCTACCGCGCCAGCCACGAGGACTACGAAAACTCGATCCTGCCCAGCGGCTACCCCTTCGGCACACCACAAGAAGCACTCGACTGCGCCTGCGGCCTCTACCTCAACGACCACACCGCCTGGCGCCAACCCCCGACGAACTAACGGGCGCGACCACTAGCGCTGACCGCGTGTGAAATGGGTAAATTCGATTACGCAGAGGAACTGCTGCGCGGACTCCTGCTCGTCGAGCGGCGATTGCTGGGGTCAAATGTCGAATCTACTCTCAAGACACAGAGCGTTATTCAAAACCCCAGGCTATTGAGAAGAAGAACAGTCCGCGCGTGGCGTCGTAGGCGTCGCGGTAGGTGGAGTAGGGGCGGCGGTAGTCGGTGTGAAGTATTCGCCAGTTTTTGAAGTGTGAGACGACTCGTTCTATGGCTGCGCGGAGGGCAGATATTTCGGCGTTACTTTCTTTGTCTCGTTTGCTGAGTTCTCCTCCTTTTGGCTTTTTTCGCGGGGTGACCAGGCTGGTGCCTTGGTAGCCTTTGTCGCCGATGCCGCCGCCGGAGTTTCGGACGACCTCAGCAATGGGTGTCTCGTCGAACGCCTTCTTGTCGTGCGTTTTTCCGGGGAGTGGGTCCG
>NZ_QZFV01000112.1:0-35906 GCF_003600245.1 Amycolatopsis panacis | reverse complement strand
AACCGGCTGCCCCGGCACGAACACCTCCATCACGAACCGCTCCAGCTCACCATTCAAAGCCCGCACCACAGCAAGATCCACACCAGAATCACACCACAAGATCAACAACTCCTGACAAAGCCCTATCTGAGTCTGTGAAGGGTCCCTTCACGGACCCGAAACCGGTCCGGCGCACGCCACGAGGTGGTCGCACACACACCTCCGCATCGCCCACTGCCGGGTCCCCGACCAACTTTGCCGACACCCTGGACTCTGCGGCTGTGAAGGGACCCCTTCACAGCCGCGGGTTCCGGTTGCGCACATTCCGTCCGGTCATCCCCGCCCCGGGCCCCGGGCTTACCAAGACCGCCCGGTCTCCCCGTGGCGCCGAAACCCGGCGAACCGGGTGACTCTAGGCTTGGTCCGTGACCACGGCCCCCGAGACTGAGCCCTCCCTGCTGCGGCAGGCGCTGACCGTGCCCAACCTGCTGTCGCTGGCGCGGCTGGCCGGGGTGCCGGTGTTCCTCTGGCTGCTGCTCGGGCCGAAGGAGGACGGCTGGGCGCTGGCCCTGCTCATTTTCTCCGCGCTCACCGACTGGCTCGACGGCAAGCTCGCCCGGTGGCTCGACCAGATGTCGCGGCTCGGCCAGCTGCTCGATCCGGCGGCGGACCGGCTCTACATTCTCGCCACGCTCGTCGCGTTCCTGCTGCGCGACATCATCCCGTGGTGGGTGGTGGCGCCGCTGGTCGTGCGCGAGCTGGTCCTCGGCGTGTGCGTGCTGGTGCTGCGCCGCCGCGGGTTCTCCCCGCCCGAGGTGACCTACATCGGCAAGGGGGCGACCTTCGTGCTGATGTACGCGTTCCCGTTCCTGCTGGTCACCCAGGGCGGCTCCACGCTCGCCGCGATCGCGCGGCCGATCGCGTACGCGTTCATGATCTGGGGCGGCGTGCTTTACGTCTGGTCCGGGGTCCTCTACGTGGTCCAGGCAGTGCGCGCGCTGCGCACCGCGTAGTGGAAGACTTACCCGCGAAAGATTCCGGTACCAGGAAAGGGGAGGACATTGACGATTCCGGAGGAGCTGCGCTATACCGAGGAACACGAGTGGGTCGCGGTCCGGGACGGCTCGCTGGTGCGGGTGGGCATCACCGAGTACGCCCAGGACCAGCTCGGTGACGTGGTGTTCGTCGAGCTGCCCGAGACCGGACGGCGGCTCGGCGCGGGCGACGCGTTCGGCGAGGTCGAATCGACCAAGAGCGTGTCCGAGCTGTTCGCTCCGGTGGGCGGCGAGGTGGTCGCGGTCAACGCCGCGGTGGCCGACGCGCCGGAGCTGATCAACTCCGATCCCTACGGCGAGGGCTGGCTGGTCGAGATCCGGCCGGACGACCCGGCGGGCCTGGACGCGCTGCTGGAGGCGGAGGCCTACCAGGCACTCCTGCGCGGCTGACGGTTTCGGGGGAGCCGCGGGCCCCGGAACCGGGCAGGCACGGTACGTTGACCACCGCACGTTCTTGGTCGATGGCAACATCTTGTGTAGAGGAGAGCTCAGGTGAGCACGAACGACGGGCCCGGCGTTCCCCCGGAGCAGTCTCCGGAGCGGACCTCTGTCTTCCGGGCCGATTTCCTGGCCGACGTCGAAGCCCAGGAGTCCGGCCCGGCCGCGGAAGCACCGGTACAGGGCGTCGACGCCCTGCCGCCGGGTTCCGCACTCCTGGTCGTCAAGCGTGGCCCCAACGCGGGGTCCCGCTTCCTGCTGGACCGCGACACCACCAGCGCGGGACGGCACCCGGACAGCGACATCTTCCTCGACGACGTCACGGTCTCCCGCCGGCACGCCGAATTCCGGCGCGAGGGCGGCGAGTTCGTGGTGATCGACGTGGGCAGCCTGAACGGCACCTACGTCAACCGCGAGCCGGTGGACCAGGCCGTGCTGGCCGGTGGCGACGAGGTGCAGATCGGCAAGTTCCGCCTGGTGTTCCTGACCGGCCCGGGCCAGGGGGGCCAGGGGGCGCAGTGACGGCGGCCGGCCGGCCCGGTCGCTACCAGGCCCGGCGCGAGGGGATGAGCATCGGGGCGGTGCTCGCGCAGCTGCGCGGCGACTTCCCCGATGTCACCATCTCCAAGATCCGGTTCCTGGAGGCCGAAGGACTGGTCCGGCCGGGCCGTACGCCCTCGGGCTACCGGCAGTTCGCCCCGGCGGACGTCGAACGCCTGCGGTTCGTGCTGTCCGCGCAGCGCGATCACTACCTGCCGCTGAAGGTCATCAAGGAACAGCTGGACGCGGCCGACGCCGGAGCCGAGCCGGACGCGGCGGTTCCGGCCGTGCCGCGGCTGCCGCGCCGCCTGGTCCCGCTGGGCGATCCGAGCACGGCGGGGTTGCCCGCGGCGGCCGACTTCGAGCCGGGACCGGACACCCGGCTGACCCAGGAGGACCTGCTGGCACAGGCCGGCATCGACGAGCAGGCGCTGGCGGAGCTGTGCCAGTACGGCCTGCTGCGGCCCGGTCCGGCCGGGTTCTTCGGTCCGGAATCGGTGCTGATCGCGCGGACCGCGCGGGCACTGACCGAATTCGGTATCGAGCCGAGGCATCTGCGTGCCTTCCGCGCCGCGGCCGACCGCGAAGTCGGTTTGCTGGAGCAGATCGTGACCCCGGTGTACCGCCATCGCGACGCGGACGCGAAGGCCCGCGCCGACGAGCTGGTCCGGGAGCTGGCCGCACTGTCGGTCACCTTGCACACACTGCTCGTGAAAGCCGGCATCCGGAGCGTCGCCGGCGACTGAGCCCCGGCGCGGTGCCCGCCGGCGATGTGAGAAACGTTGCGCGGCGGTTGTCAATGACTGAATGTTCGCGCTTGCATGCCGTACCGTGAGGAGAGACGGTTTGCGCCGCCGCGAACCGAGAATGTCCGCCACTAGCGAGCACAGCGCCCGGATGACGGGTAGCGTCGGAACCAACGGCGCGAGAACGTCGCAAGCGCTGCAGCCCGTGTGCACGAGAGGGAGGCGAAGCCCGATGAGCGAGATGCGCGTCGTCGGCGTGCGGGTCGAACTGCCCGCCAATCAGCCGATCTTGTTGCTGCGGGAGACCGAGGGCGAGCGGTACCTGCCGATCTGGATCGGCTCGGTCGAAGCCACCGCGATCGCCTTGGAGCAGCAGGGAGTCCGACCCGCCCGGCCGCTGACGCACGACCTGCTCAAGGAGGTCATCGGCGCGCTCGGCCGGGAGCTGGAACAGGTCGTGATCACCGACCTCAAGGAAGGCACGTTCTTCGCCGAGCTGGTCTTCGACGGGGATGTCCGGGTGTCCGCGCGGCCCAGCGACTCGGTCGCACTGGCCCTGCGGATCGGGGTGCCCATCCACGCCGTGGACGCGGTGCTGGAGGAGGCGGGCCTGATCATCCCGGACGAGCAGGAGGACGAGGTCGAGAAGTTCCGCGAATTCCTCGATTCGGTGTCCCCTGAGGATTTCCGCGGCGCCGACACCTGAGCCGCCCGCCGGTGAGCGGGGCGCGCCTCCCCGCTCACACCGGACTGTTTTCCCGTGGATTACCGGACAGCTGTGGCGCGGTCGAACAAATCCGCGAGTTCCCGTCCGTACCGCTCCAGATCGAGAGACGGATCGGCGGCGTAGGCGGCCGCCACCCCGTCCACGGCCTGCGCGATCGAGAGCGCGACCACCTCGGCGGAGATGTCGCCGAAGACGCCTTCCCGTTTGCCCTGTTCCAGTTGCCGTTGCACGAATCCCGTGCGCATCTGCGTCAGCATCACGCCGGTCATCGACCAGCCGTCCCGGTCCCCGGTATGCGCGCCCAGTTCGACGAGAACCTGTACGCACTGGGGGTAATCGCGCAGGAACGCTACGGAGGTTTCCAGGTATGCGCGCAGGTTTCCGCGCCGGTCGCCCGGGTCGATCCCTGTGCTGCGCTCGCTGAGGTATTGCGTTCTTGTTTCGACCACGGTGCTCAGTACCGCTTGCAGCAGACCGGCTTTGTTCGTGAAGTGATACGAGATCAGCCGCGTGCTGCTGAGCCCGGCCCGCTCCTTGATCCGAGCGAAGGTGGTGCGCGCGTAGCCCTGCTCGGCGATCGTCGCGATCGTCGCCCCGATGATCTGTGCCCGGGTGGTGGCCTCGGTGATGCTGAGGCCGAGTTCGGCCTGACTGTCCGGAGTTACTTGCATGAGTAAAATGTAACATGACCGAGTAAGACCTGTCGACGGGTGCGCAAGGGACGGAAGTGCCCTCCGATACGGCGAACGGACCAACTCTCGATACGGCGTTGAGGTCCGCCGCGCGTCGCGTTGACCGGCCCGCGGCGCGGCCTTACCGTCGAAGGCGGTAAATCGCCACGATGTGATTCGCCGACCGCGAGCGGTCGTGGCCGATACTCCCCGGTCGATCCCGCTCCTGGGTCCGGCCGGCTGTGGTTCGCCGGCCGCCGGGTCGGGCGAGGGGAGGCTTGCGTGGTCGAGGCTGGTAGTCCGGACAGGCCGCCTGTTCGTGCCGCGGACGGGGAGCAGGGTGAGCTGTTCCCCGACGCCTCGCTGCCCGACGAACTGGTCGGCTACCGCGGACCGGCGGCCTGCCAGATCGCCGGGATCACCTACCGTCAGCTGGACTACTGGGCGCGCACGAAGCTGATCGCGCCGAGCATCCGCACCGCGCACGGGTCCGGTTCCCAGCGGCTGTACTCGTTCAAGGACATCCTGGTCCTCAAGGTGGTCAAGCGGCTGCTGGACACCGGGGTGTCGCTGCAGAACATCCGGGTCGCGGTCGAGCACCTGCGGGTACGCGGGGTGCGGGACCTGGCCAAGGTCACGCTGTTCTCCGACGGCACCACGGTGTACGAGTGCACCTCGCCGGAGGAGATCGTCGACCTGCTGCAGGGTGGCCAGGGCGTGTTCGGTATCGCGGTCAGCGGGGCGATGCAGGAGATCAGCGGCACCATCCACGAGTTCCCCGCCGAACGCGCGGACGGCGGAGTGGTCGAGGCGGTCGTGCCGGACGAGCTGACTCAGCGTCGTAATTCCCGCCGCACGGGCTGACCTGCGCCTCCGTCCGGGGTCGCGTGACCGGCACGAATCTGTCACGGTCGTGGCGGTCGGTAACAATCGGCCGTCTCGGTCGATAAGGTTCGCGCCGGGGCAGCATGCCCGTGGCGGAAAGGGACCAGGACGATGAGCACGCCCGACGATCAGACCCCGCAGCACCCGCAGACACCCCAGTACCCCCAGGCCCCGCAGTATCCGCAACCCGCGCAGTATCCGGGGAACCCGGACGGGTCCTATCCCGCCCCGCCGCCCCCGGGATACGGGCAGCCTGCGACGCCGCGCAACGGTTTCGGGGTCACGGCGCTGGTGCTGGGAATCCTGGCCCTGGTGCTGTGCTGGACCGTGTGGGGCGGCATCGTGCTCGGGGTCCTCGCGCTGATCTTCGGCATCCTCGGCATCAAACGCGCGAACCGCGGGGAGGCCACGAACAAGGGCATGTCGATCTCCGGTGTGGTCACCGGCTCGATCGGCCTGGTGATCGGCGTGCTGCTGGCCGTGCTGGTCGGGTCGATCTTCGCGAAGTTCGGCAGTCAGCTCAACAATCTGCAGGACTGCCTGAACCAGGCGAACGGTGATCAGGCCAAGATCGAGCAGTGCCGGCAGCAGTTCACCGACGACGTGCGCGGTCGCTGACCCGAAACGGGCTCCGCCGTGAAGGGACCCTTCACGGACCGAGAGGCTGTGAAGGGTCCCTTCACAGCCTTGCCTCAGGGGCGCTCGGTCGAGCCAGATACTCCGCAGCGGCGCGCAGGCTCACGAACGACCCGCCGAACGTGTCGATCCGCGGCCGGTCGCCGGAGATGGGGCCGGGCGCCCCGGTCTCCACCCGGATGTAGTCCACAGTGGACAGGCGGCCGAGGAGTTCCCGCACTGCCGGGTGCCGGTGTGCTTCCCGGGTGACCACCACGACGCTCGGCCACGACGCGGCCTCGGCGAGCACCTGCTCCGCATCGCCGGGGCCGACGGTGAGTGCCCGCGTGCCGGGGACCAGTTCGGTCAGGTGCGGTCCCAGGCCCCACGGCATCGGCCCGGCCGCGAGGGTCGGGTCGGTGTGCACGTCGAGGACCAGCGGTGGCCCGGTGAGGGCGGGCGTGCCGGTGATCCGCAGTGCGGCGCGAGCGGTTGCCATCCCCAGCGTGCGGTCGACCGGGCGTAGCGGGGCGGGGGATGGGGACGTGCCCAGCGAAGCCGTCCGGGAGGCTGCGTCGGCGAGGCGTTCCTCGGGCAGGGTTCCCTCGGCGACGGCCGTCACGATCGCTGCGGTGACTCGGTCCAGGGTGGTGGCATCGAACGCGGCGCCGCCGATGCACAACGCGTCCGCCCCGGCGGCCAGTGCACGCACCGCTGCGTTGCCCAGCCCGTCGTGCCTGCCATAGGCGCCGGAGACGGCACCCATTTCCAGCGCATCGGTGATTACCGCACCGGTGAAGCCGAGTTCGTCGCGCAGCACGTCGGTGAGCGCGGTCCGGTTCAGCGTCGCCGGGGCCTCGCCCCAGGCGGGGACCACGAGGTGGCCCGACATCACCGAGCGCACGCCCGCCTGGATGGCCGCGGCGAACGGGACCAGCTCGATCGAGCGCAGTTCCTCCGGCGTCCGGGAGAGGACGGGGAGCGTGACGTGCGAATCCTCGTTCGCCGCGCCGTGGCCGGGGAAGTGCTTCGCGCAGGCTGCCACGCCATACTTCTGCAGCCCTGTCACATACGCCGCGACGTGCGGTGCGGCGGTGGCGGGATCCGAACCGAACGCTCGTACACCGATGATCGGGTCCTCCGCGGCGAGCGTCAGGTCGGCGCACGGGGCCAGGTTCACCGTCACTCCGCACGCGGCGAGCCGCTCGCCGAGCGCCGCTGCGACGGACGCGGTGAGTTCCGGGTCCCCGGCGGCGCCGAGTGCGAGCGGGCCGGGCACGAAGGAACCAGTGGCCACGTCGAGCCGGGTGACGTCGCCGCCTTCCTCGTCGATGCCGACGACCACGTCCTCGCGTTCCGCGCGCAGGGCGGAGGTGAGCGCGGCGACCTGTTCGTCGTCGACCACGTTGCGGCCGAACAGGATCACCCCGCCGAGGCCGTCCGCGAGCCGCCGCAGCAGCCACTGCGGGGCGGTCGTACCGGCGAAACCGGGCAGCAGCACGGCTTCGGCCCAGCTGCGGAGGTTCGGCATCGGCTATCCCTTCACCGCGCCGGCAGTCATGCCGGACACGAGTTTCCGTTGCACGATCAGGAAGAACACCACCGCGGGGATCGCGTAGACCACCGACGCGGCCATCACCCCGCCCCAGTCCACGGAGAACGCGGTGCGGAACGAGGACAGCCACACCGGCAGCGTCTGCTTCGCCTGGTCCCGCATGAACACCAGCGCGAACAGGAACTCGTTCCACGCGGTGATGAAGCTGAACACCGAGGTGGTGACCAGCCCGGGACCGAGCAGCGGCAGGGTGACCCGGCGGAACGCGCCGGTCCGGCTGCACCCGTCGATCATCGCGGCCTCTTCGAGATCGTAAGGGATCCCGTTGACGAACCCGTAGAGCATCCACACGGTGAACGGCAGCGAAGTCGCGAAGTACACCAGCAGCAGCGAGGGCAGCGTGTTCAGCAGCCCGATGTCGCGCATCAGCAGGTACATCGGGATGAACAGCGCGGACAGCGGGGCGAGCTGCGCGACCAGGATCAGCAGCAGGAACCCCTTGCGGCCACGGAAGCGGAACCGGGCCAGCGGGATCGCTGCCAGCACCCCGACCACCAGCGCCGCGAGCACCGCGCCGAGCGTGACGATCAGGCTGTTGCCGAGATAGGTCAGGAATCCGGGCTTCGTCAGCGCCGAAGCGAAGTTCGACAACGTCGCGGACGAGGGGAGCAGATCGAATTTCGGCGACAGGATCTCGCCCGGCGTCTTCAGCGCGGTGGTGAACATCCAGTACGTCGGGAACAGGAACACCAGCGCGACGAACACGCCGAGCACGGACAGCGTGATCCGTTGGCTCAAGGACTTCTTCACGCGAGTTCACCGTCCTTGCTCCGCACCAGCAGTTGCACATACCGGGCGGTGACCGCCAACAGCAGCACCAGCATGATGGTGGCGATCGCCGCGGCCGAGCCGAAGTGGCTGCCCGCGATGCCCTTGAGGTACTGCAGGATGGCCAGTGTGGTGCTGGCGCCGTCCGGCCCGCCTTGGCGGATCGCCCAGACCTGCGCGAACATGGTGAAGTCCCACAGCAGGGACAGGAACGTGACCATGGTCAGGATCGGCCGGATCACCGGCCAGGTCACCGCGCGGAAGGTCTGCCACGGGCTGGCGCCGTCGATCCCGGCCGCCTCGTACTGCTCCCGGGGCACCCCGATCAGCCCGGCGTAGAGCGTGAAGGCGACGAACGGCACCGCCTGCCACAGCACCAGCAGGCCGATCACGACGAGCGTGCTGGTACCACTGGCGAACCACGAGTAGCCGATGAACGAGTGGAACCCCAGCTTGTCGAGCGTCTTGTTGAGGATTCCGTACTGCTGGTCGAAGATCCACTGGAACACCGTCGTCGTGGAGATCACCGGCACCGCCCAGGCCAGCACCAGCGAGATCTGCACGATGATCCGCACCACCGGGTTCAGATGGCGCATGAGCACCGCGATCAGCAGGGCGATCAGCAGCGTCGCGGCCACCAGCGCGGCGGTGAAGACGACGGTGCGCACGGTGACCGCCCAGAACTCCGGATCGGTGAGGGCCTCGGTGTAGTTCTGCAGGCCCACCCAGATCGCCTTGCCGGTCACCAGTTCGCGCAGGTCGAGCTTGCGCAGGCTGATGCCGAGCATCTGCACGGTGGGCCAGCCGAGCAGCACCAGCACGGCGGCGAGGGCGGGCAGGAGCAGCAGGTACGGGGTCAGCTGGCCGCGGCTCCCAACTCGTTTCGCGAGACCGACGCGAGCCGCTGCCGGCGGGGGCGGCCCCGCCGGCAGCAGCGCGTCTTTCGTCGCGGTCATCCGCCGATGATCTTGTCGAGCGCGGTGTTCGCGTCCGCGGTCGCCTGGTCCAGGCTCTTCTTTCCGGTCAGGTACGCGGTGAGCATGTCCTTCATCGGGTTCTGCCCGGATTCGACTTCACCCCACTTCGGGCTCGCCGGCACCGTGCGGCCGTTCTTCGAGGTCTGCGCCATCACCGCGCCGAACGGATCCTTGGCCAGCGCGGCGACATCGGTGGAGGTGCCCGGCACGGTGCCCGCCGCGGCCATCTGCGTCATATACTTGGCGCCGGTCAGCAGCTTCAGGTATTCCTTGGCCAGGTCGGTGTGCTTGCTGTTGACCGGCACGACCAGGTTCGAGCCGCCGAGGAACACCGGGGCGCCGGCTCCGCCGGTGCGCGACGGGATCGGGAACGCCCCGGTCTTCGCGGTGATGCCCGGATCGGTCTTCGCCGCGGTCGGCAGCTCGCTCGGCGTGCCGATGAACATCGCGACCTTGCCGCCGCCGTAGATGCCGGCTTGCTGCGGGTTGGCCTCGTCGTTGTCCTTCGGCGCGGTGGTACCCGAGGCGTCCACGAGCTGTTTGTAGAATTCGAGGCCCGCCTTCGCCCCTGGACTGTCCAGAGTGGACTTGAAGCCCTTGCCGCCGGCCTTGGCGACCTCTCCGCCGTTGTCCCAGATCAGCGACAACAGCGCATACCAGTTCTGGCCCGGCAGGTAGAGCGGCTGGAAGTCCTTGTCGCTGCCGAACTTCGCCTTCAGCTTGGCGATCGCGTCGAGCCATTCCTGGTTCGATGCGGGCGGCTTGGTGATGCCCGCCTGCTCGAACATATCCTTGCGGTAGATGACCTCGCGGCTCGCGGCGTAGAAGGGCACGCCGTAGGTCTTGCCCTCGTACTCGCCGGAGGCCTTGAGCCCGGCCAGCCACTGGGCACCGTTGAGGTTCGCCACGTCGCCGGTGAGGTCCTGCAGCACGCCCTGCGCCTCGAACGCCGGCGTCTGCGTGCTGCCGACCTCGATCACGTCCGGCGGGGTGTCACTGGCCAGCGCGGTGGTCAGCTTCTGCTGGATCCCGTTCCACTGCTGGACTTGGTAGTCGACCTTGACGCCGGGGTGGGCCGCTTCGAACTTCCGGTTCAGCTCCTGGGTGAGACTCTCCGGCGCGGAGCCGGTCATCAGCCAGACCGTCAGCGTGCCGCCCTGTCCACCGCCCGGCGCCGCGGCGTCCGGACTTCCGCCGGAGCCGGCGCACCCGGCGGTCGCGAGCGTGATGGCGGCGGCCCCGGCCGCCAGCTTGAGCCAGCGCTTCACTCGTCCCGTCCTTTCGGAGCAGGCCACCCCGGGCCGCTCTGCCAAATGGTGTAGACCAATATGGAGAGAGTGGTCCGGACCACAGTCGGTGTCAAGGTGATTGCCAAGATGTTGCGAAGCCGGGCATCGGGGTGACGCTGGGTGGTCGGCCGGTCACCTCGAATTCCGGGAAAGCCGCTGGTCAGCCGGAGGCGACGGGGAATGGGCAGGAATTGACGGGATGGGGGCGGGGTCCGGGGAGAATGTCGCGGGGGCGGTCCGGTGGTCCGGGTGGTCCGGTCGGCTGAGCATCGTGAAATCCGGGAGCGGGGCACCGGTGTGCGAGGAGATTCCACGCTGTGAAGGGACCCTTCACAGCCTCAGCGTCCGTGAAGGGTCCCTTCACAGCCTTTCGGCCGGAAGATCGCCGGGCGGGGCGGTGGGGTGATCGACCGGCTGCGGCCGTTACGCTGCAGGGGTGACCACGACTCCTCCCGCGCTGCGCGGCTTCGGCGGCTTCGTGCTGGTCATTCGGTTCTGCACCGAGCTGGCGCTGCTGGCCGGGCTCGCGGTGGCGGGTGCCCGGCTCGGCGGTGGCGTGCTGCTCGACGTGCTGGCCGGGGTCCTGTGGCCGGCGCTGGCCGCGGTGATCTGGATGTTCGTGGTGGCGCCCAAGGCGAAACGCCGGGCGCCGGAGCCGACGCGGTTCTTCCTTGAGGTGGCGTTGTTCGGCGTTGCCGCGCTCGGGCTGATCGCCGCGGGGCTGCTGGTGGCCGGGATCGTGCTCGGCGCGGCCGGGATCCTGGTGGCGGCCGCGGTCCGGGTGTGGGCGAAGGACGGCTGAGCTGCCTCGAATCCTCCCGGCCGATTCGAGGAGGGCCGGTGCGGTTGGCCGTGGTGGCGCCGCGGTGATCGCCGGCAGGTTGCGCCAGCCCGGGCAGTTGCTCGTGAGGCCATGCCCTCGCGGCCGTATCCGGGCACGGTGATGGGCCGGGACGCGCTCACGCACCTGCACCACGTCCTGCGCGATCTCATCGCGACCAGACAGCCCGAGCTGCGGCCCCCCGCCGGGCCTGATCTCGCAGACGGGGCCGCGGCCGTATCGGCAGGTGCCTGCCGGAGGGCAGCGCACAAGTGGCGCGACCTGTCCGGTCGAGACCATGATGACCCCCGACGCGACCGACCCGGCGATGCGGAGACACGACATGGGCACACTGCTGTACTCGGCCACGATGTCGCTCGACGGGTTCATTGCCGGTCCAGGTGGGGACATGAGCTGGCTGAAGCCCTACATCGGGCCGAATCCCGAGGTCGCCGAGCTGATCACGGGGATCGGCGCCCTGCTGGTCGGCCGCCGCTCCTTCGAGGGCGACGACCCGAACCGCGGCACCGAAGCCGAGGGCAAGGCCTTCGGCGGTGGCTGGGAAGGCCCGCAGTTCGTGCTCAGCCACCGTCCGCCGGCGGCCGATGTCCCCGGGGTGCGGTTCGTGTCCGATCTGGCGCAGGCCGTCACCGAGGCGAAAGCGGCCGCGGGGGAGAAGGCCGTGAACGTCATCGGGGCGACGGTGGCTCGCGGGTGCCTCGACGCCGGGTTGCTGGACGAGGTGGCGGTCTTCGTGGCCCCGGTCCTGCTGGGCGGCGGGGTGCGGTTGTTCGACCGCCCGGACGGCCCCTCAGTCCGGCTGGAGCGGATTTCCCATAGCGCCGCACCTTTGGCGACGAACCTGCGGTACCGAGTCCTGTACTGAACTCTCTCGGCCGGCCTGGAATCTGAAGGCTGTGAAGGGTCCCTTCACGGACACAGAGGCTGTGAAGGGTCCCTTCACAGCCTTGGCCTGCGTGCGCACGTCGAGCAGCTGTGGTTTACAAGGTCGGTAGGATCTGGCCGCCGGTCGTGCCGTGCGGGTGTTCCGGCGGGTGGAGGTCGGGATGACCGGCACAGAGCCGGGTGAGACCGGTGATCTGGAGTCCGTCGCGCGCCTGGTGCGGATGTCCGACACGGCGCCGATGCCGCGGGTCGACGCCGCGCCTCGCGCGCAGCGGCCCGTGACGGACGATCCGGCGGTACCGGCGGGTGTGTTCGGCGGGGCGCTGGACGACCGAAGCGGCTCCGCGGCCGGACAGCTGGCCGCGGCGGGCGGCCCGGCGACGGCGGAGTTGTCCGGCCTTGACGAGCTGCTCGACGGCACCAGTGCGGAGACGGTCGGGCGTCGTCCGGTGCGGTCCCTGATCGTTGCGGGTGCGGCGGTGGTGGCGTTCGGCGGGCTGGGTGTGTGGGCGCTGTGGCCGTCTTCGTCCGGGGACGCGGCCGGGGAGGCCGTGCCACCGCCGGCCGTGCCGTCGTCGTCCGCTCCGCCGACGGCGATCACCACACTCACCGCGAGTCCGGTACCACTCCCGGCGACCGCGGACGTGCGGGACAGCACGATTCGCGCCAGCAGCAAGGAAACAGCCCCTCCTCCCGTCACCTCATCGGAAGACAATTCCGACGACGTCGCCCCGGGTTCCTCCCAGCGGCAGCGAAACGACCACCGGAAGCCACCACACCGGCACGGGCAGGAATAGCGCCGCATCCACCGATCAGTGGATGCCCGGGTCCACCACCTGCCCCCGCGTTCCGGCCGGGCAGTCGATCCGGGGACCGGGGTCCGCGCGGCAGGCTCGGGGGCATGGCGATCATCGAGGTGGACGGCCTCGTCAAGCGCTACGGCGAGCACACCGCGGTCAACGGGGTGAGCTTCGCCGTCGAGCCGGGCGAGATCTTCGGGATTCTGGGCCCCAACGGGGCAGGCAAGACCACGACCGTGGAGTGCGTGGAGGGGTTGCGCACTCCGGACGGCGGCAGCATCCGGGTGTGCGGGCTCGACCCGCACCGCGAGGAAAGTGAGCTGCGCGAGCTGGTCGGCGTGCAGCTGCAGGAAAGCGAGCTGCAGGAGAAGCTGCGGGTCGGCGAAGCGCTGGAACTCTACAGCTCGTTCTACCGCGACCCTGCCGATTGGCGTGAGCTGGCGGGCCTGCTGGGCCTCGGCGGCAAGCTCGGCACCCAGTTCCGGCGGTTGTCCGGCGGGCAGAAGCAGCGCTTGTCGATCGCGCTCGCCCTGCTCGGTAGCCCGAAGGTGGCCGTGCTCGATGAGCTGACCACCGGGCTCGATCCCCAGGCGCGCCGGGACGTGTGGGACCTGATCGAGGGCATCCGCGCCCGGGGGGTGACGATCCTGCTGGTCACGCACTTCATGGAGGAGGCGGAGCGGCTTTGCGACCGGCTCGCGGTGATCGACTCCGGCCGCGTCGTCGCGCTGGACACCCCCGCCGGGCTGGTCGCGAAAGTGGACGATCGGCAGCGGATCCGATTCCGGCCGTCCGCACCGCTGGACGACGCGCTGCTGACGGCGCTGCCCGAGGTCGAGTCGGTGCAGCGCGCCGGCGGCCGGGTCGTGGTGACCGGTACCGGGAACCTGCTGCTCGCGGTGACCACCACGCTCGCCCGCAACCAGCTCACCGCCGCCGACCTGCGGGTCGAGCAAACCACGCTGGACGACGCGTTCGTCGCGCTCACCGGCCGCCCCATCGACGTCTGAGGAGATTCGCATGTCCGCGTTGTCCCGGCTCACCGCCACCGAAACCAAACTGTTCTTCCGCGAGCCGGTGATCGTGTTCTTCGCGCTCGCGTTCCCGCCGCTGCTGCTGGTGGTGCTCGGCCTCGTGCCGTCCATGCGGGAGCCGCAGCCCTCGCTGGGCGGCGGCACCGTCCTCGGCCTGTACGTGCCGATCGTGATCGCGTTGGGGCTGGCCATGTTCGCGTTGAACGGGTTGTCCCAGCTGTTCGCCACCTACCGGGAAAAGGGTGTGCTGCGCCGGATGCGCACCACGCCGGTGAAACCCGGGACGATGCTCGGGGCGCAAGTGCTGATGTCCCTTGTGCTTTCGGCCGGCACGATGGTGGTGGTCCTGCTGATCGGCCGCTTCGCCTTCGACGTCCCGCTGCCCGGCCAAGCCGTCGCCTACGTGCTCGGCTATCTGCTCGTGGCGCTCGCGCTGTTCGCGATCGGGCTGCTGATCGCGTCGATCGCGCCGAGTGGCAAGGCCGCGGGCGCGATCGGCACGCTGGTGTTCTTTCCGCTGATGTTCTTCGCCGGGTTGTGGCTGCCGCGCGACAGCATGAACCCGGTGCTGCGCACGATCAGCGATTTCACCCCGCTCGGCGCGGGCGTGCAATCATTGCAGGACGCCACCGCCGGGCACTGGCCGCAGGTGCTGCACCTGGCCGTGCTGCTGGGGTGGGCGATCGTGGCCGGCGGGCTGGCCGCGCGGTATTTCCGTTGGGAGTGAGGGGTGGGCGTCGAGCCTGAGCCGCGGCGCGGGAGGCTGGGGGACAGCGTGATCCTCCGGCTGATTCCGTACTTCCTCCTCGCGGTCGGCGTGGCCGTGACGCTGCTGGAGCCGGCCGGCGAGGGTCCGGCACCGGTGGCCCTCGCGCTGTCCGCGGCGACCGTGCTGTGGCTGCTTTGGTTCGACACGCACCCGCAATGGCACGAAACCGCCGCGGTGATGGGGGTCTACTACGCCGGGCTGGCGTCGCTGACCGCCGGGCTGGTGGCGATCGCGCCCTGGTACGGCTTCTTCGCCTGGGTCGGCTACCCGCTCGCGTTCCGGTTCCTCAAGGGCCGCTGGATGTACGTGGGCGCGTCGGTCACGGCAGTAACCTCGGCGCTGGCGGTGCTGGGAGGGCTGAGCGCCGTTCGCGCCGACGGGCTGTGGTGGGAATGGCTGGGCGTCAGCGTGGTTTCGACGGTGTTGTCCGGGGCGCTGTTCCACTTCTTCCACGTCGCCGGGGAACGCGAGCTGCAGCGGCAGCGGACGCTCGCCGAGTTGCACGAGGCCAACCACAAGCTGGAGGACGCGCTGGCGGAGAACGCCGGCCTGCACGCCCAGCTGCTCGTCCAGGCCCGCGAGGCCGGTGTGCAGGACGAGCGGCAGCGGATGGCGCGGGAGATCCACGACACCCTGGCGCAGGGCCTGGCCGGGATCCTTGCCCAGGTCCAAGCCGCGGAACAAGCGCTCGACGAACGCCCGGCAGCGCGGCGGCACCTGGCGAACGCGCGCGAGCTGGCCAGGGAAAGTCTCGGCGAGGCCCGCCGGACGGTGCACGCGGTCGAACCGGCCGTGCTCGCCGACGCCCGGCTCCCGGACGCGATCGGCGAGGTCGCCCGGCGCTGGGCGGAGGTGAACGACGTGGCCGTGGCATTGACCACCACCGGCGATGCCCGCCCGATGCACGCGGACGTCGAGGTAACGCTGCTGCGCGCTGTGCAGGAGGCGCTGGCGAACGTGGCCAAGCACGCGCAGGCCGCCCGGGTCGGGCTGACGTTGTCCTATATGGAGGATCTGGTCACCCTGGACGTCCGCGACGACGGCGTCGGCTTCGCCCCCGGCGCCACGCGAGCCGCCGCGCCCGGCACCGGCGGCCTCGGCCTGGCCGGATTGCGGCGGCGTGTGCAGCGCCTGGCGGGCAGGCTGGAGATCGAGTCCGAACCCGGTGGCGGAACGGCGATCTCGGCGACGGTGCCCGCGATTCCGGCGGGCACGGGCGAATGAACCTGCCCGTCCACCGCGAGCCCCGTCACCGCCGGGAACGGCTCGCGCGCAGGAATTCACGGTTCAACGCGGCGATGCTGCTCAGCGGAATCCCCTTTGGACAGGAAGCCACGCATTCGCCGGTGTTCGTGCACCCGCCGAAACCTTCCGCGTCCATCGTGTCCACCATGTCCAGCACGCGGTGCACGCGTTCAGGCTGGCCTTGCGGCAATGCGTTGAGGTGAGCCACCTTCGCGGAGGTGAACAGCATCGCGGAACCGTTGGGGCAGGCCGCGACGCAGGCACCACAGCCGATGCAGGTCGCGTTGTCGAAGGCGAGGTCGGCGTCGGCTTTGGGGACGGGAGTGGCGTGCGCCTCGGGGGCGCTGCCGGTGGGTGCAGTGATGTAGCCGCCGGCCTGCACGATCCGGTCGAACGCGGAACGGTCGACCACGAGATCCTTGACCACGGGGAATCCGCCGGCCCGCCAGGGTTCGACGTCGAGCACGTCGCCGTCGCGGAAGGAACGGAGGTGGAGCTGGCAGGTGGTGGTCTGTTCGGGGCCGTGCGCGCGGCCGTTGACGACCACACCGCAGGCGCCGCAGATGCCTTCGCGACAGTCGTGGTCGAACGCGATCGGTTCGTCGCCCGCTTCGATCAGGTGCTGGTTGAGCACGTCGAGCAGTTCGAGGAAGGACATGTCCGGGCTGGCGTCCTCGACGGGGTATTCGACGAGCCGCCCGGCGGCTTCCGGACCGGGCTGGCGCCAGACGCGCAGGGTGAGTTTCACGTGTAGCTCCGCTGGGTGGGGTGGACGTGCTCGAAGTGCAGGGCTTCCTGGTGCAGCACCGGGCGGGCGCCGTATTCCCAGGCGGCGACGTGCGTGAAGTGCTCGTCGTCGCGGAGGGCTTCGCCTTCGCCGGTCTGGTGTTCTTCCCGGAAGTGCCCGCCGCAGGATTCCTCGCGCACGAGCGCGTCGAGCAGGAGCAGCTCGGCGAGTTCGAGGAAATCGGCTACGCGGCCCGCTTTTTCAAGTTCCTGGTTGAGTTCCGTGCCGGTGCCGGGAATCCGGACTTCGCGCCAGAACTCGGCACGGAGTTCGGGTACCCGTTCGAGCGCCTTGCGCAGCCCCTCCTCGGTACGGGACATGCCGCAGTGGTCCCACATCAGATGGCCGAGTTCGCGGTGGAACGAGTCGACGCTGCGGGTGCCGCCGATCGACAACAACCGTTCGATCCGTTCCCGCACGCCGTTTTCGGTCGTACGGACCGCGGGATCGGCCGGATCCAGGTGAGCGAAGCCGCCACGGGCGATGTAGTCGTTGAGCGTGCCGGGCAGGACGAAGTAGCCGTCGGCGAGGCCCTGCATGAGCGCGGACGCGCCGAGCCGGTTGGCGCCGTGGTCGGAGAAGTTGGCCTCCCCGACGACGAACAGGCCGGGCACGGTGCTCTGCAGGTCGTAGTCGACCCACAGCCCGCCCATCGTGTAGTGGATCGCCGGGTAGATCCGCATCGGCACCTCGTACGGGTTCTCCGCGGTGATCCGCTGATACATGTCGAAGAGGTTGCCGTACTTGGCTTCCACCGCGGGGCGGCCCAGCCGGGCGAGGGCGTCGGCGAAGTCGAGATACACGCCGAGGCCGCCGGGGCCGACGCCGTATCCCGCGTCGCAGACGTTCTTCGCCGCGCGGGAGGCGATGTCGCGGGGCACGAGATTGCCGAAGCTCGGGTACTGCCGTTCGAGGTAGTAGTCCCGTTCGGACTCCGGGATCTCACCGGGCGGACGCTCGTCGCCGGCCTGACGGGGCACCCAGATCCGC
The DNA here is from genome assembly GCF_003600245.1 of Amycolatopsis panacis. Classification (NCBI taxonomy): domain Bacteria; kingdom Bacillati; phylum Actinomycetota; class Actinomycetes; order Pseudonocardiales; family Pseudonocardiaceae; genus Amycolatopsis; species Amycolatopsis panacis. The sequence continues at coordinate 18,250 of NZ_QZFV01000112.1, read as the reverse complement.
CCGTCGTTGCGCAGAGACTCGCTCATCAGCGTCAGCTTCGACTGGTGCTCGCCGGAGCGCGGGATGCAGGTGGGGTGGATCTGGGTGTAACACGGGTTGGCGAAGTAGGCGCCGCGCTTGTGGGCGCGCCAGATGGCGGTGGCGTTGGAGCCCTTGGCATTGGTGGAGAGGGAGAAGACGTTGCCGTAGCCGCCAGTGGCCAGCACCACGGCGTCGGCGAGGTGGGTGCGGACCTCGCCGGTGATCAGGTCACGGGCGACGATCCCGCGGGCCCGTCCGTCGACCACGATGAGGTCGAGCATCTCGGTACGCGGGTGCAACTCCACCCCGCCGGCGTCGATCTGCCGCGACAAGGCCTGGTAGGCGCCGAGCAGCAGCTGCTGCCCGGTCTGGCCGCGCGCGTAGAAGGTGCGCTGGACCTGAACCCCGCCGAAGGACCGGGTGTCGAGCAGCCCGCCGTACTCCCGGGCGAACGGGACGCCCTGCGCGACGGCCTGGTCGATGATCTGCGCGGAGACCTGCGCGAGCCGGTACACATTGGACTCCCGGGAGCGGAAGTCACCGCCCTTGACCGTGTCGTAGAACAGCCGGTACACCGAATCGCCGTCGTTGCGGTAGTTCTTCGCGGCGTTGATCCCGCCTTGCGCGGCCACGGAATGCGCCCTGCGCGGCGAATCCTGGAAACAGAACTGCACCACGTGGTACCCCTGTTCGGCCAGGGTGGCGCCGGCCGACGCCCCGGCCAGGCCGGTGCCGACGACGATGATCCGGTGCCGCCGGCGGTTGGCCGGGTTGACCAGTTTCGCCTCGAACCGGCGGCGGTCCCAGCGTTCGGCGATCGGGCCTGCCGGTGCCGCGCGGTCGGGGATCGGCGCGCCGATCGTGTACTCGGTCATGATTCAGGCCACCCATCCCGCCATCACGGCGATCGGCACGATCAGGAATCCGCCGGTGATCACCACGGCGAGCACGGAGCCGACGGCCTTGACCGTGCGATCGCGGGCGGCGCTGGTGATGCCCAGCGTCCGCCCGGCACTCCAGAAGCCATGGTTGATGTGCAGGCCGAGCATCAACAGGGCGGCTATGTAGATCAGATTCACCCACCACACCTGGAAATCCGCCACGATGTTGTGGTACGGGTGCCCCTCGCGGAAGTCCTGGTTCGCCACCCCGACGGTGAGATCCAGGATGTGCCACACCAGGTACACCGCGAGCGTCGCCCCGCCCCACCGCATCGTGTGCGTGGCGAAGCTCGCCCGGGGGCGCTGGCCGTGCACGTACTTCACCGGTCGCGCGCGGCGATCGCGCCGGGACAGCTGGACCGCGGCGGTCACGTGCAGGACCAGCGCGATCAGCAGGACCACCCGCTGTGCCCACAGGTACCACGAGGTGTGCAGCACCGGCTGGCCGATCGTGCGCAGCCAGCCCGCGTACTGGTCGAACTCGGCCGGGCCGAAGAACACCTTGAGGTTCCCGGCCATGTGCACCAGCAGGAACAGCACGAACAGCAGACCGGTCACCGCCATCACCACCTTCTTGCCGATGGTGGAGCGCCAGAACGCGGAAAGGGGCGCCGTACTGAGTCGAGATGCCACGAAGCCGACGGTAGAACGCGGCTGACGAGAGGGCAAAAACATGATTCCTCTCATTATCAGAGGCAATGCCTATGCAACGGGCTATCCTGGGGCATGCAGTTCCAGCAGCTGGCCTACTTCGCCGCGGTGGCCGAGACCCGGCACTTCACCCACGCCGCCGAACGCATGCGCGTGGCGCAACCCTCGCTGTCGCAACAGATCCGCGCGCTGGAGCGGGACGTCGGGGCGGTGCTGTTCCACCGGATCCGGGGCAACGTGACGCTCACCGAGGCGGGGGAGACGCTGCTGCCGATCGCCCGCCGGATCCTGGCCGAGACGGAGACCGCCTACCGCGCGGTGCGCGAGCTGGACGAGCTGGGCCGCGGCCGGGTCCGGCTGGGCGCCACCCCCAGCCTGTGCACCGGCCTGCTGCCGGAGATGCTGGCCGCCTTCCGGCGCGCCTACCCTGGGATCGAGCTGGTGCTGCACGAAAGTGGTTCGCGCGATTTGCAGACCGAACTCTCCGAGGGCGGTCTCGACCTGGCCGTGATCGTGGACAGCCGGCTGCCCGGCGACGCCCGGCTGGAAAGCCGTCCGCTGTTCGTCGAGGAACTCGTCGTGATCTCCCCGAAGACCGCCCCGGCGCCGGTTCGCGGCCGGATGCCGATCGGTGCTCTGCGTGAGCGCCCGCTGGTCATGTTCCGCCGCGGCTACGACCTGAGGGAGACGACGGTGAACGCCTGCCGCGGGGAGGGGTTCGAGCCGCTGTTCGCGATCGAAGGCGGCGAGATGGACGCCGTGCTGGAGCTTGTCCAGGCCGGGCTGGGGCTGGCGGTGGTGCCCAGCACGGTGGTGGGCACCCGATTCCGCCGCACGCAGTTCACCGAACCCGGCCTCAGCCGGGTCGTCCGTTTGGCCTACCGCCGCGACGTGGAGCAACCGCGCGCGGTCCGGGCCCTGCAGGAGGCGATCCTGCGTTTCCTCGCCGATGGCACCGCGAAACTCCCGCCCGGAACCCGATCTCTGGTCGCCGCGTCGCGGTGAATACACCGATCGTTCCGCCTGCTCCGGCCCCGTGCGGCCACCCCCGGCTGGTTCTTGCGCCCGGGGGTGGCCCAGCCTAGCTTGAGCCTATGGATATCAGACATTCTCTGTCTTATGATCGCAGGTCGTCCACGGAGGGTGCCCGATGAGCGATCTGCACCGGAACGCGACGGTCGTCGATCTGCACAACGACCTGATCCTGCTGGTGGACCACTTCGACCGCCGGGGCAAGCCGGGGCATTTCGCCGAGTTCTGGCTGCCGCAGCTGCGCGCGGGCGGGGTCAAGGTGCAGGTGCTGCCGATCTGCCTGGAGGACCAGTTCCAGTCCGAGGGCGGGCTGCGCCGGACCCTGCTGCTGGCCGAGCGGATCCACCGGCTCGCCGAGGAGCACCCCGCCGACGTCCAGATCTGCCTGACCGGCGCCGATGTCGACGCCGCGGTGGCGGCCGGGCGGATCGCGTTCGTGCTCGCGCTGGAAGGCGCACACGGGCTGGGCCAGGACCCGGAGCTGATCCGCACCATGGGCCGGGTCGGGGTGCGGGTGGTCTCGCTGGCCCACCTCGGCCGGACCTTCCTCGCCGACGGCAGCGGCCTCGACGATTCCTCCCGGGGCGGGCTCACCCCGCAGGGCATCGAGGTGCTCGACGAGATGGAGCGGCTGGGCATCGTGTTCGACGTCAGCCACCTCGGTGTGGCCGGGGTGGACGACGTGCTCGCCCGGGCGAGCCGTCCGCTGCTGGCCACCCACTCCGGCTGCCGGGCGGTCGCGGACGTGCACCGCAACCTCTCCGACCAGCAGGTGAAGGCCATCTCCGACCTCGGCGGCGTGATCGGCGTGGCGGCGGCCATCCCGCCCTTCATCGATCCCGCCCGCCCGACCGCGGCCCGGGTCGTGGACCACATCGAGCACCTGGCCTCGGTCGGCTCGATCGACGCGGTGGGGCTGGGCCCGGACTTCGTCGACGACTACTTCGACGAGGTGTTCGGCGGCTGGCAGACCCCCGGCCTCGGGCTCACCCCGGACTGGGAGGTCGCCGAGATCCGGCGGCCCGCGGATCTGCCGAAGCTGACCGACGAGATGGTCTCGCGCGGGTTCAGCGACGAGGACGTCCGGAAGGTCCTGGGTGGCAACGCGATGCGCGTCCTGCGCACCGTGATGGGGGTGCCCGGGCGGCCTGCCGAGTAGGCCGATGCGGTCAGGTCGGTGAGGTGTGCGGAAACTCGGCAGATATGGCCTAGTCATATGGGTCGATATGGCTTAACCTGGGTCCCGTGCCGGGGCAGGGTCGTCCCGGCCGGGGAGAGGAGTCCCATGGTTCAGCCGAACTCCACCGAGTACGACGCCTTCATCCGGCTCCGCTTGGCTCCCGCCGACGCGCGGTATGCCGGCGACCTGGCCGCGGGCTCCAAGGCGATGGAGATCTTCGCCGATCTGGAGACCGAGATCGCCCTGCGCGAGGGCGGCGATGAAGGACTGTGCGCGGCCTACGATTCCGTGCAGTTCCTGGCACCGCTGCGGGTCGGCGATTTCGTCGAAGGCGTCGCGAAGGTGGTCCGGCGCGGCCGCCGCAGCCGCACCATCGAAGCGAAGATCTACAAAGTACTGGGCGTCGACGACAAGGGCGTCCGGAACCTGACCGAACCCGTCCTGGCGGCCACGGCGGAGGCGACCATCGTCGTCGCCACCGCCGGTCGCACCGCATCCGGGGAAGCCTGAGGTGGCCGTCGCGGCGGATTCCGTCGTGGCGTGGGTGGGTGCGGTGGCGCGGGCGCACGCGGGCTCGCCCGCGCTCGTCGGCGATGAGGTGGTCTGGACCTATCGGGACCTGTGGGACAGAGCGGGCGAGGTCGCCCGGACGCTGCTGCGCCGCGGCCACCGGATGGGCGAGCCGGTCGGCCTGATCGGCGCGAACGAACCCGCGTACGTGGCCACCTATCTCGGGATCATGCGGGCCGGCGGAATCGCGGTACCGGTGAACGCGATGCTCGACGCGGGCACCGCGCAGCGTCAGCTGGCCTCGGTAGCGCCGAAGCGGGTCTTCACCGGGCAGATCGAGGATCCGGTGCGGGACACGCTGGCAGAGCACTTCGAGCTGCTGCCGATGGACCCGGGCGCCAATCCGGAGCCGACGGGCGCGGGCAGGCTGCCCGAGGTCCGGCCCGAAGCGGTGTGCACGATCATGCTCACCAGCGGGTCCACCGGGCAGCCCAAGGGCGTCATGCACACCCAGGCGACCATGCTGCACGCGGTCCTGCAGCTCACCTCCGCGTTCCCGTTCTGCGCCGACGACCGGTCGGTGGTGTTCCTGCCGCTGCACGCGTGCATACCCGAACAGGTCCTGCCGGTGCTGTGCACGGGCGGTTCCCTGGAGATCCTCCCGGGATTCGACATCGACCGCGTGGCCGACGCCTGCACCCGCGCCACCACCTTCGACGCGGTGCCGACCATCCTGAGCCGGCTGCTCGAACACGCGCCGCTGGGCAAGCTCGCCCACCTGCGGTGGGTGCTGTTCGCCTCCGAGCCGATGCCGGTGCCGCTGCTGGAGCGCTGGTGGGACGAGCTGCCCGCCGTGGAGACCCACCAGCTGTACGGGATGACCGAGGTGCTGCCGCTGAGCGCGGCCCCGCATCGGCTGCTGCGCGAAGAACCGGGCACGGTGGGGTATGCGTTCCCCACCACGCGGCTGATGGTGGATGCCGAAGGCGGCGGGGAACTGCTCGGCGCGAGCCCCGCCCGGATGGCCGGGTATCACCGGGACGAGGTGGCCACGAAGGCGGCGCTCGCCCCGGACGGTGCGATGCGCACCGGGGATCTCGGCCGGATCGACGAGCGCGGGCTCGTGCACCTGACCGGGCGCAGCAAGGACATCATCATCTCCGGCGGATTCAACATCGCGCCGGTGGAGATCGAGGCGGTCGCCGCCCGGCATCCGGCCGTGGAACGGGCGATCGTCGTGGGGATCCCGAGCCCGCGGTGGGGCGAGACACCGGTGGTGGTGGCGGTGGCCCGGCCGGGTCACGCGCTCAGCGCCGCGGAACTGCTGGCGCACTGCCGGGCCGGGGTCGCGAAGTATCAGCGGCCGAGCGGGGCGGGACTGGTGACGGCCTTCCCCACCACCGGGATCGGCAAGGCCGCCAAGGACGCGGTGAAGCGGATGATCATGGACGGGACGATCGACCTTGTTCGAATCTGACGAAATCGACGCGCTGGTCGAGAAAGCGCGCACCGGGATGTGGGCACCACTGGCCCGTGCGGTGACCGTGGTGGAGAACAGCCCGCCGTGGGAGGTGTCGGTGCCGCGGGCCTCGCAGCCCTGCCACATCGTGGGCATCACCGGACCGCCGGGCGCGGGCAAGAGCACCCTCACCGGACGGCTGATCGAGTCCTTTGTGGACGCCGGTGAACGGGTGGCGGTGCTGGCCATCGACCCGTCCAGCCCGCTCAGCGGCGGCGCCGTGCTCGGCGACCGGATCCGGATGGAGACCCACCTGGCCGGACGGCCGGGGGTGTTCGTGCGCAGCCTCGCCAGCCGCGGTTCGCACGGCGCGGTCGCCGGGGCCACCCGCAACATCGCGCGGCTGCTGGAGCTGTCCGGCCTGTTCGACGTGGTGCTGATCGAGACCGTGGGCGCCGGGCAGACCGAGGTGGCCATCGTCGAGGTCGCCGACACCGTCCTGCTGGTCACGGTGCCCGGGCTCGGCGACGCGGTGCAGACGATCAAGGCCGGGCTGATGGAGATCGCGGACTCGTTCGTGGTCAACATGGCCGACCGGCCCGGGGCCGCGGAGACCGCGCGGCACCTGCGACTGGCGGCCGGCCGGGCGGACGCGGTCTACAAGACCGTGGCGGTGGACGGCACCGGGGTCGACGAACTGCGGACCGGCCTGCAGAAACGCTGGCAGGCACTGCTCGACGGCGGCAGGCTCGCCGCCGAGCGGGCGGAGAAATGGGGCTCGGACGCGGCACTCGTGGCCGAGGCGTGGGTGGGCGACTGCGCGGCGTCGATCGCGCTGGACCCGCACGAACCGATGCAGAACGCGGTGGAACGGATTTTGAAGGAGGCGGTGCGCCGATGGACATCATGACCGGTAACGGAGACCAGCGCTGGGACGAGCACGTCGAGCAGTGGCGGCGCGAGCGCGTCGCCGCCGACTACGAACGGATCCCGCCGCGGCGGGCGGAGTACCGGACGTCCTCGGGGACGAAGGTCAAGGACATCTACACCAGCGCCGACATCCGGGACAGCGACCCGGAGACCGACATCGGGCTGCCCGGCGAGTACCCCTTCACCCGCGGTGTGCACTCCACGATGTACCGCGGGCGCCCGTGGACGATCCGCCAGGTGGCCGGATTCGGCCAGGCCGAGGACACCAACAACCGCTACAAGTACCTGCTGGACGCCGGCCAGACCGGGCTGTCCACCGACTTCGACCTGCCCACGCTGCTCGGCTACGACTCCGACCACGAGGTGTACCGGCGCGAGGTCGGCCGGATCGGCGTGGCGGTGGACACCGTGGTCGACATGCACGCGCTGTTCGACGGCATCCCGCTGGACCGGATCTCCACCTCGCTGACCATCAACCCCTCCGCGGCGGTGCTGCTGGCGATGTACCGCGTGGTGGGCGAGGAACGCGGGTTCCCCGGGCACGTGCTGACCGGCACCACGCAGAACGACATCCTCAAGGAGTACATCGCCCAGAACGAGTTCATCTTCCCGCCGGAGCCCTCGGTGCACCTGGTGGTGGACACCATGGAGTACGGCGCGGACGTGATGCCGCGGTTCAACCCGCTCAACGTGTGCGGCTACCACATCCGCGACGCCGGGGCGACCGCGGTCGAAGAGGTCGGGCTGACTCTCAGCAATGCCTTGTGCTACATGGAAAAGGGTATCGAACGCGGGATCGACCCGGACCGGCTCGCGCCCCGCGTGTCGTTCTTCTGGAACGTGCACAACAACTTCTTCGAGGAGGCCGCGAAACTCCGCGCGGCCCGGCGGTTGTGGGCGAGGCTGACCCGGGAACGGCTGGGCTGCAAGGATCCGCGGTCCTGGCTGATGCGCGCGCACTGCCAGACCTCGGGGGTGTCGCTGACCGCGCAGCAGCCCTACAACAACGTCGCCCGCACGGCGATCCAGGCGATGGCCGCGATCCTCGGCGGAACCCAGTCCCTGCACACCAACTCGCTCGACGAGGCGCTGTCCATCCCGTCGGAGAGCGCGATCCGGATCGCGGTGCGCACCCAGGCGATCATCCTGCACGAGACCGGCGCGGCCGACGTGGTGGACCCGCTCGCCGGTTCGTACTACGTGGAGACGCTGACCAACCAGATCGAGGAGGAGGCGCGCTCGCTGATCGAACGCGTCGACGGGATGGGCGGCATGATCGGCGCGGTCGAATCCGGCTACGCCGCCCAGCTGATCGCGGACTCGTCCTGGGAACAGCAGACCCGGATCGAGAGCGGCGACACGGTGGTGGTCGGGATGAACGACTACATCGACGAGAACGAGCAGCTCGACATCGAGATCGACCGGCCGGTGCCCGGCGTGATGGAACGGCAGATGGCCCGGCTCGCCGAGGTCAAGCGCACCCGGGAAGGGCGGCGGGTGAGCGCCGCGCTGGGCGCGATCGAGAAGGCCGCCCCGGACCTGCACCACAACCTGATGCCGCTGATCGAGGACGCCGTGCGAGCCCGCGCGACCGTCGGCGAGATCTGCGACGTGCTGCGCGGCGTGTGGGGCCACCACCAGCCGTCGACCGTCTTCTAGGGAGTGTTTCGAAGTGGCTTGCTCAGCGGTGCGGGTGGCGGAACCTCAGAACCCGCAGCGGTGCCGGTCGACGGCCCACAGCAAGCGGCTTCGCCGCTTAGGAACCAGAACTTCGAGAGCAGGAGCAACGACATGAAGTCACCGGTGAACCGCCAGGCCCCGATCAAGGTCGTGATCGCCAAGCCCGGCCTGGACGGCCACGACCGCGGGGCGAAGGTGGTCGCGCGGGCGTTGCGCGACTCCGGGATGGAAGTGGTCTATACCGGCATCTACCAGACCCCGGAGTCCATCCTGCGGGCCGTGGTGCAGGAGGACGCGGACGTGCTCGGCCTGTCCAGCCTGTCCGGCGCGCACCTGGAGTACGCGAAGGAGCTGTGCCAGCTGCTGCGCGACAACGGCCGGGACGACGTGCTGTTCCTGGTCGGCGGCACGGTGCCGCCGGAGGACGCGGACACCCTGCGCGGCTACGGCGTGCACGAGGTCTTCGGCCCCGGCACCCCCACCTCGGCACTGGTCGAGTTCATCACCTCGAACGCCAACCAGGCCCGCTGACCCCACCCGTGCCCCGCAAAGCTGTGAAGGGACCCTTCACGGACTCAGAGTCCGTGAAGGGTCCCTTCACAGTGTGCTTTCCAGGCGGGGGTCAGGGGGCGGGGACGAGGTTCGGGTCGTCGCGCTTGTGGGCCTGCATGTCGCGCACCACCTCGTTGACCATGCGGATCGACGCGGTGTCGAGGACGTTGCCGAACTCGATCACCTCGATCCGGCCTTCGAGCCGTTCCTTGATGTCGGGCACCTCGTTCGGCACGACCACCAGGTCGATGCCGGCCAGCTCGCGGTCGGTCACGCCTTCGAGCACGCGCACGTTCTCGATGCCGGAGTCCAGCAGGGAATCCCGGACGGTGACCGCCTGCTCGTCGGTGCGGTACCAGATGCCCACCGTGCCGGTGCGGGCCGCGGCGGCGATCCGCACCAGGGTCTGCACGTGCGGGGCGACCACGATGGCCACCACCTCGGCCGGCTGCCGGCGCATCAGCGTGCGCACCTCGGCGAGGTGGAAGAAGGTGGTCAGCACCAGGTCGGCGGACTCTTCGGCGGCGGTGAACTCGCCCAGCACCAGCGGGGCGACCCGCATCCCGATGTGCTGCTCCAGTTCGCTGGCGAAGTACTTCGCCCGGTCGGAATTGCACTCGACGAAGGAGATCTTCAGCTGGTCGTCCTCGGCGCGCAACGCGAGGTTGAGCACCAGGGACTGGATCTCCACCGCGGACATGCCCAGCTCGACGCATTCGCGGATGGCGCTCTGCAGCACCTCGCGGGCCTTGCCGCGCTCCGGCGTGCCCTCCGGCTCGGCGGCCGGGCCGACCACGATCGTGCCGCTGCGCCCCCGCCCCTCGACCAGCCCGAGCTCGGCCAGCTCGGCGTAGGCGTGCGCCACCGTGTTGCGGTTGATGCGCAGGTTGTCGGCCAGCATCCGGGCACTGGGCAGGGCCTGGCCGGGGGCGAGGTCGCCGGCCTCGATCATGAACGACAGCTGGGTGACGATCTGCCGGTAGATCGGCACATCCGAATGGCTGCTCACCTGAAGCTTGTCGACCACGGCCCTGCTTCCCTCTGTGTGTGCTTCGCGACTGTGCTTCCGGACCTCGGCGGAAAGATCCCTGAAAGAAAAAAATACACCATCAGGGCCGGTCGAGCGGTGTCCGGCGGGACGAGACAAAGCTTACGTCCCACCATCTGGGCCATATCGAGCCCAGCTCGGGGGTCACGGAGTGCCGCCGGGGACCGGGAATCCGAGGTGCCGGGAGAACCAGCCGAGAATGCGCTCGGACACGTCGAGCACGTGCTCGCGTTCGGTCATCCCGTGCCCGGCACCCTTGTAGATGACGAATTCCGTTTCGCAGCCCACCGCGGCGAGCGCCTGGTAGAACTCCTGCGCCTGGGTCACCGGGCACGCGAGGTCGGCGTCGCCGTGCAGCAGCAGGGTCGGCGTGCGGCACTTCGCGGCGTGGAACACCGGGGAGCGGTCGAGATACGGACCGGCCGGGTCGTAGGGGCTGCCGTCGAGGTAGATCTCGTCGAAGCGGCCGAGGTTCGAGGTGTGGTGGAAGCTCAGCCAGTCGGAGATGCCGGAGATCGGGATCGACGCGGCGAACCGGTCGCTGCACGCGGCCGCCCAGGCGGACATGAACCCGCCGTAGGAGATGCCGACGATCCCGGTCCGCGCGGGATCGGCGATCCCGGCCGCGGCCAGCGAGTCGACCCCGGCTTCCAGATCGCGCAGGTCGCCGCCGCCCATGTCGCCGAGGTTGGCGGCCATGAACTCCCGGCCGCGGCCGGTCGAGCCGCGCGGGTTGGGCAGCAGCACCGCGCAGCCGGCCTGGGCCAGCAGGATCCCGTCGCCACGGTGCGCACCCGCGGCGAACACCGAGGTCGTGGCGTTGGTGGGACCGCCGTGCGGCACCACGACGAGCGGCAGTGGCGTCTCGTACCCGTTTTCGGGCAGGAGCAGGATTCCCTCGATCTCGATGCCGTCGAAGGACTTCCACTTGTGCACGCTCTCGCGGACCCTCGCCCGTCCGGCGAGCGCGGTGTTGAGGCTGGTCAGCGCACGCCAGTGCGGGGCCTCGCCGGGCCGCTGGTCGAGCTGCCGGAGTTCGGGTGGCTCGTTGTGCGCCTGGAATCCGGCGACGATCGTGGTGCCGTCGAGGCTGCAGGTCGCGGCGGTCAGGTAGGTGCGGCCGAGGGTGCCCAGGCCGCGCCAGCGCTGGTCGAGCTGCCAGCCGGTCTCCCCGGGGCGGAAGAATCCGCAGGCGGTCTCGACGGAGGCGACGCCGAGCCAGAAGAGCCTGCCGTCGGCGGTCCAGCGCACCCGGGTCAGGTCGGCCTCGTGCTCGGGCCGGGTGACCGATCCGGTGTCCAGGTCGAGGATGGTCAGCGAGCCGGCCAGCAGGGCGCGGTCGCTCTGCGGTGCCTCCAGGAACGCGATCGAGCGCCCGTCCGGGGAGACCGCGGGGGACTGCAGCTGCCAGGACGGGGTGTAGACGATCTTCGTGGTCGCGTCCGCCAGGTCGATGGTCGCGAGTTCCGCGTCGTACCAGCCGCTTTCGGTCGGATCGGCGGACACCACCGCGGCCAGCGGGCCCTGCCCGGCCCAGCCGATCTCCCAGACCGTCCGGTCGTCCTGGCTGACCTGCCGCACGGTGCCCGAGGGCAGCCGCACCCAGTGCACGCGCCGCCGGACGGTGGCCGGCCTGCGCACGAGGAACGAGGCGCCTGCCTCCTCCGGCGGGACGAAGCGGGTGGCGCCGCGGATGTTGCCGGAGTCGGACCCCTCGTCGGCGGTCAGCACCACCAGCCCCGACTCGTCGGCCGCCCACACGATGTCCTCGACGACGCCGGGCACCCCGTCGATCTTCCACGGCTCGTTTGTGCCGTCCGCGTCCAGCGGGGCGATGTAGAGCCGCCACAACCCCGGCTGCTCCCGGTCCGAGGTGAAGGCGAGGAACCGCCCGCTCGGCGAGATCCGGGGCGTCTGGTCGGCTCCGGCCCCGGAAGTGACCGGCGCGGCCGGTTCGTCCCCGCGGGCCAGCCAGATCGCCGACCGCTCCGGCTCTCCATGCTCCGGCGCCGGCTCCTGCACTACGCACGCCCGCAGCCGCCCGTCCGGGGAAACCTGCGGATCGGAGAGAGACCGCAGGGCCGCGAGATCGGCCGGGGTCAGCGGTCCGGCGGGGGCGCCGGGCTCGGGGTGGGCCATGGGTCCTCCATAGGTCGTCGGGCGGCCGGGCAGGCCGGGGCAGGGTCGGGACACCATTTCGGCCTAGCGAGGTAGACCAATAAGTCTGCTCCGGCCCGCTGTCAACAGTAGTTTAAGGCACGATCCAGCGAGGTGAGGGTGAGATATCGAACCAAACTGCTAGGCGTTGACAGTCCTCAGGGGCAGTCAATATTGACGGCCTGGTGAGCTAGGCCAACTGCCGGTACGGCGCGGGCCGGATGGCCTCGGCAAGGGCGTTGCTGCAGGCACCCGACTTCTACAGGTCGCGGTGTCCTCGGCCGGGATCACGACGACCGCAGGTACCACGCCTGGTGGGGCGAGAAGTTCTACGGCGGCCTGGGGGAGTTCGACTTCGCCGGGCACGCCAACGCGGCGCTGGCCGGCCACCTGGAGGGCAAGCTCCTGCTGGCGCACGGCGACGTGGACGACAACGTGACACCGCATCTGATGATGCGCCTGGTGGACGCGCTGATCACCGTGGACAAGGACTTCGACCTGCTGATCTACCCTGCGTGGACCACGTGCTGCTGAACCTGCAGCCGTACTGGATACGCCGGCGCTGGGACTACTTCGTGCAGCACCTGATGGGCGAGACCCCGCCCCGCTACCGGCTCGCGGCCATCCCGATGGACGGGGAAGCGCTGCTGGAGTACCTCCGCGCCTGGGCGTTCAGCTTGTTCAGGCTGCGGTGCGCTCGATCCAGCGGTCCACCACGGAGTTCAGCACCGTCATCGGCATCGCGCCCTGGGAGTGGAGCACGTCGTGGAAAGCCCGGATGTCGAAGGCGGCGCCGAGCCGGTCGGTGGCACGCTTGCGGGCGCCGTCGATCTCCAGCCGTCCGATCATGTACCCCAGTGCCTGTCCCGGCCAGGAGATGTAGCGGTCCACCTCGTTGATGATGGTCCCCGGGGTCAGCGCGCTGTTGGCGAGCATGAAGTCGATCGCCTGCTGCCGGGTCCAGCCGCGGTGGTGCATCCCGGTGTCCACCACCAGCCGGCAGGCCCGCCAGGAGTCGAACGAGACCATTCCGAAACGGGCCAGATCGCCGCTGTAGAGACCCATCTCATCGGCGAGCCGCTCGGTGTAGAGGCCCCAGCCCTCGCCGAAGGCGGGCAGGTAGAGGTACCGGCGGAACTCCGGCAGGTGGGTCAGCTCCTGGCTGAGCGCGAACTGCAGGTGGTGGCCGGGGACGCTCTCGTGGAAGGAGAGCGTCTCGTACTCGTACCGCGTGCGGGTCTCCGGCCGGTAGGTGTTGACCTGGAATTGGCCGGGGCGGCTGCCGTCCCCGGCCGGCGGCACGTACTGGCCGGGCACCGCGGTCGGGGCGATCACCGCGTCGATCGGCGTGACTGTGCACGGGGTCCGGTAGACGCGGCCGAACCAGTCGCCCACCACGCTCTCCGCGCGGGTGAGCAACCCGCGTGTGTCGGTGAGGATCTGGTCCGCGGTCTCGTAGCGCAGGCCGGGGTCGTTGCGCAGCCGGTCGACGATGGTGTCGAAGTCGCCGGTGCCGAACACCTTTTTGCCCAGCTCGGCGTATTCGTCCCGCAGCTGGGCGCAGATGTCCAGGCCCAGCTGGTGGATTTCCTCCGGGTCGCGGTCGGTGGAGGTGTGCGCGGCGACCGCGCGGGCGTAGAGCGCCGGGCCGTCGGGCAGGTGGAGAACGCCGCTGTCGTCGTCGGAGCGAGCCTTGTCCCGGACCGGGCCCGCCAGCGTTTCCAGCAGCGCCGCTATCGCCGGGCGCAGGGAGTCCACGACCAGCGCGCGGACTTCGCCTTCGATCCTGGTGCCGCGGACGGTCCGCACGATCGAATCGTCGTCCGGCGAGGTGGTGAGGTAGCCGGTGTACTGGTCGATGGCCTGGGTCAGCCCGCGCTGGGTGGGGACCTGCCCGCTCGCCGCACCGGCCAGCGCCCGCTCGGCGACCTGGGCCAGGTAACCGGCCGAGCGCCGCAGCCGGGTCAGGTAGTCCTGTTCCTGCTGTGGGGTCTTGACCGTGGCGGCCGCCAGGACGGTGAAGACCGCGGTGATCGGCGAGGTGTGCCCGGCCAGCGCGAACTCCGCGTGCCGGTCGGTCAGCGGGGACGCGGTCGAGTGCGCGGTGTGGATCAGCACGTCCCGGGTGATCCGGTCGTCCTCGGAGAGCGTGTCCGCCGGGATCGCCTCGGCCCGCCCGGCCAGCGCGAGCAGCCGGTCCGCGGCCGCCGCTTCGCCGTCCGCGCTCAGGTCGGGTACCTGGTCGTCGTAGCCGGGCAAGCCGAAGACCGAAGCGCTGAACGGATCGGCGGAACTGCAGGCCTCGAGGAATTCGGCGGCGAGGGCGTCGATCGGGGACGGGCTCATGGATGCTGCCTCCCTGGCGGTGGGTGAGAAGCCGACTGTAACACCGCTCGAACCACGGTAATAGGCCAAATTGCGGACCAGGAGGCCAGGTTGTTTCTGCCGGGAGAACTACCGCGGCAGGCCGGATCTCTGTCTCGCGGCCGATGCCGGTGGACCGGCGACATCCCTAATTTCGGCGGTATGAAAAGAGAACTGTGCGTCCTTGGCGGTGTCCTGCTCGCCGTCGTGCAGACGGTGTCGGCCGGCCCCGCGCAGAAGATCTCCTGGCACCACTGCGCCACCGACGCGGCACTCGACGCGGTGGGCGCGCGATGCGGGGAGGTGCGGGTGCCGTTGAATTACGCGGAACCCGGCGGCCGGAAGATCACCGTGGCGCTGGCTCGGCGTCCGGCGTCCGATCCGGCGCGCCGGATCGGGACCCTCGTGGTCGAGGAAGGCGGCCCCGGTCCGTCGCGGCAAGGGGTGGGGACGCTGGTGCGGCAGGCGCCCGAGATCGCCGCCCGCTACGACCTGGTGGGCATCGACCCGCGGTTCTTCGGCAGCAGCACGCCGCTCGACTGTGGCTGGCCGACCGGGGAGTACGTCAGCCTGGCGCAAGCCGCGCCCGCGGACCGCGCCTCCTTCGACCGCACCGTCTCGGCGGCGAAAGCATTGGCCGCGCGCTGCGCGAGTCACCGGGATGTGTTGCCGTACGCGGGAACACGATCCATCGCCCGTGATCTGGACGTGGTCCGCGCTGCGCTGGGGGAGGAGCGGATCTCGTATCTCGGCTGGTCATACGGCACGTACCTGGGCGCCGTCTACACCCAGATGTTCCCGGATCGCACCGATCGCGTCGTGCTCGACAGCGCGATCGCGCCGAATGCGTACGGTCCCGCGCTGACCAGGGAAACGGCGCCCGCGGATGCCGCCGCGCTGCGCGACTGGGCAGCGTGGGCGTCCCACCACAATGGACAGTACGACCTCGGCGCGACGGCCGCCGCAGTCGTGCGGACCGTGCTGGACATCCAGCGTGCCGCCGCCCGCCGGCCGCTCGAAGTCGGCGAACACCGGATCACCGCCGACCGGATTCCCGGGCTGTTACTCACGTCCGAGGACACCGACGAGTCTTACGCCGAACTCGGCGCACAGGTCCGCATGCTCCGGGACGTGGCTCGTGGCCTGCCCGCCCAGCCGACGGCCGTACAACAGGAAAAGCTGGCGCTCTACACCGATACCACGGTGACTCGGGACTTCTGGTTCAGCGCATCGGCGGCGAACGCCTGCGCGGACCGCGCCGCTTCGCGCGATCCGGAAACCTACTACGCCGACATCCGGGCACACGCGGCGACGGAACCGTTCTACGGCCCGCTCGCACGCCACCTCACCGCTTGCACGTTCTGGCCGGTCGCTCCGCCCGAACCACCGACTCGCATCGGCAACGACCGTTCGGTCCTCATCGTCGGCGCGACCGGTGATCCGGTCACCCCGTATCCCGGGCAGCAGGAACTGCATCGCGCGCTGCGTGGCTCGCGGATGGTCACGCTCGCCTCCGCGTTCCGGCACGGCGTGTACGGGTATGCGTCGTCCGCGTGCGTAACCGATGCGGTGGGGGAGTATCTGCTCGGTGGTGTGCTGCCTGCCGTTGATCGGTTCTGTTGAGTCGGCTTCCCTTGGTGACCACCATCGTCACCGGTCCGGCGTGCCCCGTTCGCCGGGCCGGACCACGCCCGATTCATACGCGAGCACAACGGCTTGCGCCCGGTCGCGGATGCCGAGCTTCGTCAGGACGTTGCTGACGTGCGTCTTGACCGTCCCCTCGGCGACCGTGAGCCGGGTTGCGATCTCCGCGTTCGACCGGCCGCCGCCGAGTTCGGCGAGGATCTCCCGTTCCCGGGCGGTCAGCGTGGCGACCGCGCGGACCGCGGATTCGTCGAGCGGCGGCGCCAGCCGGTTCAGCAGACGGCGGGTCGCGGACGCGGCGAGCACGGCGTCGCCGTCGTGGACGGTGCGGAGCGCGGCGAGCAGCTGTTCCGGCGGGGCATCCTTGAGCAGGAACCCGGTCGCTCCGGCGCGGATCGCGGCCAGCACGTGCTCGTCGAGGTCGTAGGTGGTGAGGATGAGGACCTTCGGCGGGCCGGGCAGCGCGGTGATTCGCCGGGTCGCCTCGATACCGTCGAGGACCGGCATCCGCACGTCCATCAGCACCACGTCCGGGCGCAGCCGCGGTACCTGCTGGACGGCGTCGAGCCCGTCGCCCGCTTCGCCCGCGACGGTCAGGTCCGGTTGCGCGTCCAGCACCATTCGCAGCCCTGCGCGGACCAGCGCCTGATCTTCGACCAGCAGCACCCGGATGCGGTTCATGGCGACACCGGGATGCTGGCCCGCAGCACGGTCCCGCCGCCCGGGGCCGCCCCCAGCCGCACTTGCCCGCCGTAGGCGGCGGCACGTTCGCGCATCCCGAGCAAGCCATACCCACCGGTCGTTCTCCTGAGGAGTCCGACACCGGTGTCGCGCACCTCGATCTCCAGCCGTCCGCTGTCGACGTGCACCGTGACCTCGGCTCGGGCGGACGGCCCGGCGTGCCTGCGCACGTTCGTCAGTCCTTCTTGGACGATCCGGTACACGACCAGCCCGAGGCCTGGCGGAACCGGATTTTCCGGCAGACCGAAGGAGAACCGCACGTTCTGTCCACCCCTGCGGGCCTGTTCGATCAGCCCTGGTAAGTCCGTCAGCCCGGGCTGCGGCGCCGGTGACTCCGCCGACCCCGGGTCACGGAGCACCCCGAGGATCCGGCGGGTCTCGGCGAGTGCTTGCCGCGCATGGTCGCCGATCGTGCCCAGCGCCCGCCCCGCGGTTTCCGGGGCCGACGCGAGAGCGTAGCGGCCGCCGTCCGCCTGAGCGATCACAATGGACAGAGTGTGCGCCACGACGTCGTGCATCTCCCGGGCGATCCGGTTGCGCTCGGCCAAAACCGCCCGCTCCGCCAGAGCGGCCGTCTCCGCCCGGCGCGCCCGATGCAACGCCCCGAGCGTCCCGGCCGCGACGACCGTGCACGCCAGGAAACCGCCGAGGAGCAGGTGCGCCCACCAGGGCACGGGCACCAGCGGCCAGCTCACCCCGCCGAGCACCGCACCGGCCAGCCCCGCCGCCAATGCCGCCCGCTGCGTCCACAGTGGACCGTAAGACGCGCAGGCGTACACCGCCATCGGGACGGCCAGGTCAGCCGGAACAGCGCCGACATCGTGTCCGACGAGCAGCCATTGGCCGAGCGCCAGCAGGAATACCGCCCCCGCGCACCCCGCCGGACTGCGGCGGCGTACTACCAGTGGTAGCGGAAGCGCGACGGAGAAGAACAGAAACCCAGGCGGGGCACCGAGCGCAAGACCCCAGGCGAGGCCACCCGCCGCGATGAGCCCGGCCGCACCGACGTCCACCAGGGACTGGTGCCCGCGCAACCAGCCGTATGCCCGTTCACCCAGCACGGAGTCACGGTAGCCGAACGGCGAGCGTCTGCGCGTCAGCCCGCGGGTGGATCCGGCCTATCCCGCGCGGCATACGACCGGGTGGAGAAGGGCTGTGAAGGGTCCCTTCACAGCCTGAGAGTCCAGGGTGTCGGCAAAGTTGGTCGGGGGCCCGGCAGTGGGCGATGCGGAGGTGTGTGCGACCACCTCGTGGCGTGCGCCGGACCGGTTTCGGGTCTGTGAAGGGTCCCTTCACAGCCTCAGAGTCCGTGAAGGGTCCCTTCACGGACCTCTACACCG
>NZ_QZFV01000111.1:0-38578 GCF_003600245.1 Amycolatopsis panacis | reverse complement strand
CAGTAAAAAACGCGGCCCCGGCCTGACACTCGGACAGGTCGCCCTGCTCCTGCAGAACCTGCTCACATGCTGGACCGGGGCCTGCGCCCTCTGTCAACGAGAACTACCCCCATAACAAAGCCCTATCTGAGTCCGTGAAGGGACCCTTCACAGCACTTCCGCCCGCGACCGATCGATCAGGCGGGCATTTCGGCGGTCAGCACGACGTTCCCGGTCGGCGCGCCGGTGGGCGAGCCCCCGGCCGGTTCCACGCTCAGCGCGAACTGCTGGGCACCGGACAGCCCGTCCGCCACCACCAGGGAGCCGGACGGCCCGCCGGGCAGCAGCCCGGCCGGGCGCGGCGCCAGGGTGGGACCCATCAACCAGGCTTGGTAGACCTTGCCCGCGGGCGCCGGCGGGAGCTGCGCCTCCTGGAACACCATCCGGTCCAGCAGCCGCGAGGCGAGCACCGTGCCGCCCGCGCCGCCGGGCATGCCGACGTGCTCGGTGCGCAGATCCGGCGCGGCCAGCAGTTCCGCCACCGGCCGGTACCGGTCACGGGCTTGGCTCAGCTGAGACTGGGCGGTGTCCAGCCGGTCCTGGGTGTGCAGGGCGATCCCGCCGAACACCCCGGCCGCGGCGAGGCCGACGACGGCGGCCGCGGCGGTGATGATCATCGGACGGCGACGCGGGTTCCGTTGCCGCTCCCCCGGTTCGGGCCGGGACTGTGGTGGCAGCTGGCGGGTGGTCCGCATCTCGGCGAGCACCTGCTGCTTCAGCTCGGGCGGCGGTGCGTCGTCCATCGCAGCGCCGAGCCGGGCCGCGGTCGCCGACAGCTCCCGTACCTCCTGGGCGCAGGACTCGCACTGCGCCAGGTGCCGGCGGAACTGGGCGCGTTCGACCTCGTCCAGCGCGTCGAGCGCGTACGCCCCGGCCAGCATGTGCATCTCCGGCGTCGTCATGCCGTCACCCCCAGGCAGTCGCGCAGGCGGATGAGCCCGTCGCGCAGCCTCGTCTTGATCGTGCCCTGCGGCGTGGACAGCACGTCGGCCACCTGCCGGTAGGTGTATCCCTGGTAATAGGCCAGCAGGACCGATTCCCGCTGCAGTTCGGTGAGCGTGCGCAGGCAGCGGCGCACCTGCGAGCGTTCCAGCCGGGCCGCCACCGACTCGGCCACCTCGTCGAAAGGGCGTCCGCGCGCGGCTTCGAAGGTCGCCTTGTGCTCGCGCTCGGTGGTCGCCCGCGCGGAGCGGACCCGATCGACCGCGCGGCGGTGGGCCAGGGTCATCGCCCAGTTCAGCGCGCTGCCCTTGTCCGCGGAGTAGCGCGGGGCCGTCTTCCACAGCTCCACGAGCACCTCCTGGGCCACTTCCTCGGACTGCGCGGTGTCCCGCACGATCCGCCGGACCAGCCCGTACACCGGACCGGCAAGCTGGTCGTAGAGCTGTTCGAAGGCCCGCTCGTCCCCTTTCGCGACCAGGCCCATCAGGTCTTCGGCGGTGGGTGCGGAGGGTTCCGCGGGCGGCACCGCGGAGATCGGCCTCGGACGGGCACTTTCATCCATTGAGGACTCCTGCGGTGTTGGTGCCGGTGCGGGCGGTCATCGGGGCGTTACGCCGCCAGAGCGCGACGCCGTGCCGCCGGATCAGGGCGGAGACTCGCTGCGGCTGCAGTGGTCTGCCGAGCAGCGTGCGCACGAGGCCCCTCAGCCCGGCCGGCCGGCGCACGCCACGCAGCGTGGCGACCAACGGCGTCTCCTCGCCCTGGTGCAGCTCCACGGTGAGGGCCAGCAGCGCGTCCGGCAGCGGCAGGTGCATCCGGTACTCGCCGGAGAGGTCCTGGAACGGCGACACGTAGAACTCCTTGTCCACCTCGGCCCGGGAGTGCTCGTCCAGCCGCACGAGGTACGCGTGCCTGCCGCGGTAGGTGTTGTGCACCTCGGCGACGACGCAGGCGAGGGCGCCGTCAGGGGTGTGGCACCAGTACACGGTGATCGGGTTGAAGACATACCCCAAGGACCGTGCGGAGGCGAGCATGACGACCCGCCCGCCGTCCAGGTTCACTCCCCGGGTGGCCAGCCACCGGTCCAGTTTCTCCCGGATCTCCCCCGGTTCCCCGGGTTCGAAGTGGTCCCGGCCGTCGAACCGGGCGAACGGCCGCAGCCACCGCGGCAGCCTGGGCAGCTCGTCCAGGTCGGTCAGCCACACATACATCCGGTGCGCGAAGGAATACGGCGGATCGGCCCGGCGCACGTGCGCGACGGTGGCGTCGTAGAGCGCGGTGGTCACCAGTCCACCCCGAAGCTGGCGGCGGCCCGCGCACCCGAGGAGCAGCCGTCCTCGTGGAAACCCCAGCCCTGGTACGCCCCGGCGTAGGCCAGCACACCGTCGTTCAGATCCGGAAGATGTCGTTGCGCGACAACGGATTCCGGGGTGTAGATCGGATGCTCGTAGGACATCCGGGCGACCACTTGGGACGGCGCGGCGCCGGGGTTGAGCGTGACTACGTACCGGGTTGCCTCGTCCAACCCCATCAGCTGGTTGAGGTCGTAGCTCACCTGAACGGCGCCGGTGTCGGCCCCGCAGGCGGAGGTCCGGTAGTTCCAGCCGGACCGGGCGGCGGGCACGGTCGGCAGTACGGCGGCGTCGGTGTGCAGCAGGGCCTCGTTGCAGGAGTAGCGAAACGCACCGAGGAGTTTCTGCTCAGCGGGGGTGGGATCGGCCAGCAGCCGCAACGCCTGGTCGGCGTGCGTAGCGATCACGACGCGGTCCACTCGGTGCGGCATGTCCGCGTCGTCGCGTACCTCGACGCCTCGCGCCGCACGCAGGACCGAGCGGACCGGAGTGGACAGATGAACCGCCGTCAACTGCTTCGCCGCGCGCTCGACGTACTCGCGCGAACCGCCGACCACAGTGCGCCACGTCGGGGAGCCCTTGACCGAAAGCATGCCGTGGTTGCGAAGGAACTCGAACAAGTACCGCGCCGGGTACTTCATCGTGTCGGTGTGGTCGGCCGACCACACCGTCGACACCAGCGGCAGGACGAAGTGGTCGACGAAGTAGCGCGAGAACCCACCGATGGCGAGGAAAGCGCCGAGCTGTACGTCACCGGCTTCCGCATGGTCCAGCAGCCGCGCCGCGCGCCGGTGGAACCGCTTGACCTCGGCCAGCATCTGCAGGTAGCGCGAGGAAGCGAAGTTCTTCGGCTGTGCGAACAGGCCGCGCAACCCTCGTGCCCCGGCGTACTGCAGGCCACAACCGTCGCAACGGATGCTCATCGACATCTCGGTGTCGCGAGTCTGTACGCCGAGTTCGCAGAACAGGCGGATCAGCGTCGGGTAAGTGCGTTCATTGTGGACGATGAAACCGGAGTCGACGCCGACCGTCCCGCCATGCGTACTCGGCACGTCGTGCGTGTGGGCGTGCCCGCCGAGGCGGTGGTCGGCCTCGAACAGCAGCACTTCGTGGCGGCGCTGCAGCAGGTAGGCGGCGGTGAGGCCGGCGACCCCGCTGCCGATGACAGCGATGCGTTGTCCCGTGGTCTGGTGCACGACGGGGATTCGGGGCAGGTCCCGGGGCGGATTGGTCCGCTACGGACTTTTTCCACCGAGACCCATCCGCGAAGCGGACGGCACCGAAGCACCAGTATGCCGAACACCATCGCCGCCCGTCTGGCTTCCTTCGTCGAACGTCTGCTCGGCGCTCCGCTGCCGGTCGCCCTCCGCACGTGGGACGGCGGTCGCGCCGGTCCGGCAGGTCCCACCGTGGTGCTGCGCAACCGCCGCGCGCTGCGCTGGCTGCTCTACGCGCCGGGCGAACTCGGCCTCGCCCGCGCGTACGTGTCCGGGGACCTCGATGTCGAAGGCGATCTCGCCGAGGGGTTCCGGCGGGTCTGGTCGCTGGCCCGGTCCGGCGAGCTGCGCCGTGCCCGGCTTTCCGCCGGTGACCGGGCCGAAGCGGCCCGCCTCGCGGTCCGGCTGGGTGTGCTCGGGCTGCCACCGAAACCACCCGCCGAGGAGGCCCGGCTGACCGGGAGGCTGCACAGCGTCCTCCGCGACAAGTCCGCCATCTCGCACCATTACGACCTGTCGAACGCCTTCTATCAGCTGCTGATGGACGAATCGATGGCCTACTCGTCGGGCTACTGGACCACCGAGTCCACCGGGCTGGCACAGGCGCAGCACGACAAGCTGGAGATGATCTGCGCGAAACTCGGCCTGCGGCCCGGAATGCGGCTGCTGGACGTCGGCTGCGGCTGGGGCTCGCTGCTGGTGCACGCGGCCAAGCACCACGGGGTACAAGCCGTCGGCGTGACCATTTCCGCCGAGCAGGTCCAGCACGTCAAGGCGCGACTGGCGCAGCACGATCTGGACGACCGGGTGGAAGTACGCCGGCAGGACTACCGCGAACTGGCCGGGGAACCCTTCGACGCAGTCGCCTCGATCGAGATGGGCGAGCACGTGGGCGAGGAGAACTACCCGGCCTACACGGACACGCTCTTCCGCATGCTCAAGCCCACCGGCCGGCTACTGCTACAGCAGATGTCCCGTGGCGCGGTCGCGCCCGGCGGCGGCGCTTTCATCGAGCGCTACATCGCGCCAGACATGACGATGCGCCCGCTGAGCCGGACACTGGGTCATCTAGAGCGGGCCGGATTCGAGATTCGCGACGTACACGCGCTTCGTGAGCACTACGTGCCCACAGTGCGCGCCTGGGCGGACACGCTGGAGGAACACTGGGACGAGGCGGTCGCGCTGATCGGTGAAGCGGGCGCGCGGGTGTGGCGGCTCTACCTGGTCGGCGGCGCGCTCGCGTTCGAGGAGAACCGGATGGGCGTGGACCAGATACTCGCCGTCCGCGCCGACGCGGACGGCGAGAACGGGATGCCACTGACGAGGGAGTGGATGTGATCGGACTCGGTGCGCTGACCGCGCTGACGGCGGGCGTCACCCTGGTCGCGATGACCGCGACTTTCGGCGTCGCCCGGTGGCGTGGCCGCTACGACACCGTGGACACGTTCTGGGGCTTGGGTTTCCCCTTGATCGCGGTCGTGTCGCTGCCGTTCGGGTCCGCGCCGTGGCCGCTGCGGCTGGTGGTCGCCGCGCTGACCGTGGTGTGGGGTCTCCGCCTGGCGATCCACCTGCACCTGCGCAACCACGGGAGGCCGGAGGACCCGCGATACGTGCGGATGGCCGAACGGGCCGGGCCACGGCTGGCCGTGCGAATGTACGTGCGGGTGTACCTGATGCAGGGGGTGGTGCTCTGGTTCGTCTCGCTGCCGGTACAATTCGCCATGTACGGCACCGGATTCGGCGTCACGGCCTGGCTGGGCGTGCTGGTGTGGCTGATCGGGTTCACCTTCGAAACGGCAGGCGACGAGCAGCTGCGCCGATTCCGCGCCGACCCGGCAAACCGCGGCCTGGTGCTCGACACCGGGCTCTGGCGCTACACCCGGCACCCGAACTACTTCGGCGACGCCTGCGTGTGGTGGGGCTTCTACCTGCTGGCCTGTTCCTGGTGGCCGGGCGCGGCGACCGTGCTCTCCCCGCTCGTGATGACCTTCCTGCTCGTGCGCGGCACCGGGAAACCGATGCTGGAGGCGAGCCTGCGCAAGAACCGGCCGCGGTACGCCGAATACATCGAGCGCACCAGCGGTTTCGTGCCGCTGCCACCGAAACGGCTCACTCCCCGGTAAGCCCGTCGGTGAGTTCGCGCAGCAGGTCGAGATGGCCGGCGTGACGAGCGGTCTCTTCGATCATGTGCGCGACCACCCAGCGCACGGTGAGATCCTGTTCACCCTTGAAGAGCACGGTGTCGTCGAACGACCGGGCGGCGACCACCGCCCGGCTCCGTTCGGTTTCGGCCTGATACTCGGCGGTCAGCTGCTCGATCGGGGTTTCCAGCGCGCGACGGAACTCGGCGTCGCGGTCGCGTTCCAGCACTTCGGCCCAGCGATCCGGCCGCCCGTCCAGCACAATGCCGAACCAGTAGTCCTCGACCAGTGTGAGGTGGCCGAGCAAGCCCGCCACGGTCGTCAGCTCGCTGGGCAGGTGGACGCGGCGGGCCCGCTCGTCGGTGAGCCCGGAACACTTCCACAGCACGCTCGCCCGCTGGAAGTCGAGGAAGCCGGTGAGCTGGGTGCGCTCGTCCCCCGCCATCGGCGGTTCGGGGCGCTGCGGCGGGTTCGCGATGATCGGCATGGCACGGATTCTGCCCGGAGCGACACGCCGCGGGCAGCCGGTTTCCGGGCGAACCGTCGCGGCAGATAACTTGTGCACAATGTAATTGTGCGCTATCTTCATGGTATCCACTTCCGATCACCCAGGAGGCATTCATGCCGAGCCGCAACGCGACCACCCACTGGACCGGCGGACTGCAGGAGGGCAAGGGCGCGGTCGCTTTCGACTCGTCGAAGGCGGGCACGTTCGACGTGTCGTTCCCGACCCGCTCCGGCAACCCGGACGGGCAGACCAGCCCGGAGGAGCTGATCGCCGCCGCGCACTCGTCCTGCCTGGCCATGAACCTGTCCGGCGTACTGGGCTCCCAGCAGCTGGAGGCGGAGTACATCGACGTCTCCGCCGAAGCCACGCTCGGCGCCGACCCCGCCGGCGGCTTCGCGATCACCGGGATCGCGATCACCCTGCGCGCCAAGCTCGACGGCGTGAGCGCCGAGCAGTTCGCCGAACTCGCGGCGACCGCGGAGAAGACCTGCCCGGTGTCCAAGGCACTCGCCGGCACCCGGATCACGCTGGACGCGGCCCTCGCCTGACCGGCCCCGCCGCGGAGGGCTGTCGTGCCCTCCGCGGCCGCCCGGAAGCACGGCCGGGCACCGAAAATGACTGTCCACTATGGATCTTTTCGGCGTGCAACGCCGGGTCTGGTGGACCGCCGGACGCACACGCCGGCTCAGCCGAACGCCGCGGCGTTCGCCTTCGCCCACTCGCGATAGCCGACCCCGGGCCGCCCGAGCAGCCGTTCCACCACCCCGGTCGGCACCTCCGGCTGCGCCGCGACCTGCGCATACCCTTCGAGCAGCCAGCCCGCGATCGTCGCCGGGATGCCCTGCGCCCTCCATTCCGCCACCTGCTCGTCCGGGGTGAGTTCGACGAAGGACAGCTTCCTGCCCAGCGCTACACCGATCGCCTCGGCCTTCTGCCGCATCGTGAGCCCCTCCGGTCCACTGAGGACATACGTGCGACCCTCGTGCCCTTCGGTGGTCAGCGTGTGCGCTGCGACCGCGGCGATATCACCCAGATCGATCGACGTCTGAACGGCTTCCGGGTATGCCGAACGCACTTCGCCGCGCTCGCGCACCGCCTCCGCCCAGCCGAACGTGTTGCCCATGAAGGCGCCGGGACGCAGGAAAGTGCGCGCGAGCCCAGCCGCGTCGACAGCTCGCTCAACAGCGGCGAACTCGTGCCCGCTCGAACCCTCGTGCTCGTCCCCGACACTGCTGCCGGACAACGCGACCACACGCCGTACCCCGGATTCTCGGATCAGCTCACAGACCCGCGACGCCGTCCGCGCGTACGGCGCGAGATACACCGCCTCGACACCGTCGAGTGGCACCGTGCCCGGCCGGGCGATCGACCCGACCGCCACCTCCACCCCGGACGGCAGCGCCGCCCGCTCCGGATCCACCGTCAACGCGCGCACCGCCACCCCCCCGCGCCACCAGCTCGTCCACCACGAGCCGACCCACGTTGCCAGTCGCCCCGGTCACCAGGATCGTCATACCCCACCCATCTCGTATCCCGTACGGATATTCAACCGTACAGCATACGGAAGCCACTCGCCAGCGCTCGTGAAAAGGCTGTGAAGGGTCCCTTCACGGACTCTGAGTCCGTGAAGGGACCCTTCACAGCTTTCCGCAGAACGGAGCGGGGCAGCTAGGAGGTGACGGTGGGGAGTTCGGGCGAGGAGACGTCGTAGACCTTGCCCGGCTGGGTGAGCAGGGCGGCGAGCACCTTCGCCTTGCGCTCGGTGTCCTCCGAGTCGCCCCAGCGCACGGTCTTTCCGGTGGACAGGGTGAATTCGACGCTCGCCGGGGTCTTCGCGGTGGCCGTGGTGACCTGCTTGAGCATGGTCTCCGGGATCACGCCGAGCACGGCGGTGACCGCGCGGGTCACCGGATCGGTCACCGACACCTTCGGCAGCTTCAGCTCCGGCAGCCCGGCCGGACGCGTCTTCACCGTCTTGAACACGACACCGCCGCCGTCCACCAGGTGGACGCCGTCGCCGCCCGGACCGCTGTCGAAGAACGCGATCGCGGTCCGCTCGGTCACCGTGATCTCCAGCGTGGTCGGCCACGACCGGGAGACGTCCACGGTGGCGATCCCGGGCAGCTCCGCCACCTTGTCGCGGATCGCGTCCACGTCCGCGCGCAGCATCGGCTCGCCCGGAGGGACCGCGGCGGCGGTGCGGATCTGCTCCGCGGGCACGGTTTTCGCGCCGAACACCGACACCGACTTCACCGCCAGCACAGAGCTGAAGAACAGCAGGTAACCCAGCCCCAGCAAGGTCACCACGAACAGCAGCGCCACCCAGCGACGGCGGATCTCCTTACCCCGGGTCGGCCGCGACCGCAGGGCCGACTTGCGCGCCTTCCGGCTTTTCGCACCACCTTTCGCACTGCCCGTGGACTTGCTCGACCGCGTCCTGCGGCGGTCCTCCTCGGAACGCCGGCCGCGCCGCTCGCGCGCCAGGGCAGCGCGCTCCTCCTCCGCCTGCCCGGCCGAGGAGGAGCGACGACGCTGCCGGGTCCCGGTCATACGTCCGCGGTCCGCCGGTCCAGCTCGGCCAGGATCTCCGGACCCAGCTGCGTCACGTCGCCGGCGCCCATGGTCACCACGAGGTCGCCCGGCCGGGCCACATCCGCGGTCAGTCCGGCGGCGACGTCGAAGGCGGGCTGGTAGTGCACCGGCACCCGCACCTTCTCCGCGATCAGCGCGCCGGTGACCCCGGGCACCGGCTCCTCGCGCGCGCCGAAGACGTCGAGCACAATGACCTCGTCGGCCAGCGACAGTGCTTCGGCGAACTCGACCGCGAAGGTCTGCGTACGCGAGTACAAGTGCGGCTGGAAGACCACGACGACCCGGCCACGGCCGGCTGCCATGCGTACGGCCTGCAGCTGCGCAGCCACCTCTGTCGGGTGGTGCGCGTAGTCGTCGTAGACGCGTACGTCGCCCGCGCGGCCCTTGAACTCAAAGCGGCGGCGTACCCCGCCGAACGCGGCCAGCCCCTCGGCCATGCCTTCGACCGGGGCGCCGAGTTCGAGCCCGGCGAGCAACGCGGCGACCGCGTTCAGCGCCATGTGCTCCCCCGGCACCGCTACCCGCAGCCCGTGTTCGACACCGTCCACCGCGATCCGCACGACGCCACCGTCCGGCGCGGGCGAGTACGAGAGCACGCGCGCGTCGCCCTCGCCGATCGCCTCCCGGCCGTACCGGCGCACTCGCACCCCGGCCGCCGCGGCCTCGTCGCCCAGCCGATTCGCACCCGGGTCGTCGGCGCACACGATGAGCAGCCCGCCCGGCTCCAGCCGTCCGACGAAGTCGCTGAACACCTGTACATAGGCCTCAGCCGTGCCGTGGTGGTCCAGGTGATCGGGCTCCACATTCGTCACCACGGCCACCGACGGCGCGTAGGTGAGGAACGATCCATCGCTCTCGTCCGCCTCGGCGACGAAGACGCCGCCTTCGCCGTGATGCGCGTTGGCCCCGGACTCGTTGAGGTCACCGCCGATGGCGAACGACGGATCCAGCCGGCAATGCTGCAACGCCACCGTGAGCATCGAGGTGGTCGAGGTCTTGCCGTGGGTGCCCGCGATGCAGGCGACCCGGTGCCCGGCCATCAGCCCGGCCAGCGCCTGCGCGCGATGCAGCACCGGGATGCCACGCGCGCGGGCCGCGGCCAGCTCCGGATTGGTCTCCTTGATCGCGGTGGACACCACCACCGCCGACGGGGGTTCGGCCAGCTCGTCGAAGTTCTCCCCGCGCTGTCCGGCGAACAGCGTGGCGCCCTGCGCACGCAGCGAAAGCAGAGCGCGCGACTCCTTAGCGTCCGAACCGGACACGAACGCGCCGCGGGCGAGCAGGATCCGGGCGATCCCGGACATCCCTGCCCCGCCGATCCCGATCAGGTGCGCGCGCTCCAGCAGCACGGCCGAAGCCGCACCAGGGGTCGAGTCAGCCACGTGCAGCCTCCAGCACGATCCGGGCGAGCGCCTCGTCGGCCTCGCGATGTCCCAGCCCGACCGCGGCCGAACTCATCCGCGCCACCCGCTCCGGGTCCGCGACCAGCGGCACCACCAGCTCCGCGACCTTCTGCGCGGTCAGCTCGGCGTCCGGCACCAGCAGCGCGGCCCCGGCGTCCACCGCCGGCTGCGCGTTGCTCGCCTGCTCCCCGTTGCCGTGTGGCAGCGGGACGAACACCGCGGGCAGCCCGACCGAGGACACCTCGGCCACGGTCATCGCCCCGGACCGGCAGACCACCGCGTCCGCCGCGGCGTAGGCCAGGTCCATCCGTTCGAGATAGGGCACCGGCACGTACGCCGGGCCGGGAAACTCCTGCACCACCAAGGTTTTCGAGGGGCCATGCGCGTGCAGCACGCCGACGCCGGCGTCCGCGAGTTCCTTCGCCGCGCCGGAGACCGCGGTGTTGATCGACTGGGCGCCCTGCGAACCGCCGAACACCAGCAGCGTCTGCGCGTCCGGGTCGAGGTCGAAATGCTTGCGCGCTTCCGCCCGCAACGCCTGCCGGTCGAGCGTGGTGATGGACCGGCGCAGCGGGATGCCGACCACCTCGGCCTTCGGCAACGGCGTGCCCGGCACCGCGACGGCCACCCGCGCGGCGAACCGGGCGCCGACCTTGTTCGCCAGCCCGGCCGACTTGTTCGCCTCGTGCACCACGATCGGCGTGCGGCCACGGGCGGCCAGATACGCCGGCAGCGCGACATACCCGCCGAAACCGACCACCACGTCGGCCTGCACGCGGTCCAGCACGGCACGCGTGCGGCGGACCGAGTCACGCACCTTCAGCGGCAGCCGCAGCAGCTCCGCCGACGGCTTGCGGGGCATCGGCACCGGCGGGATCAGCTCCAGCCGGTACCCGCGCTCGGGCACCAGCTTGGTCTCCAGGCCGCGCTCGGTGCCCAGCGCCACCACTTCCGCGTCCGGGCGCAGCCGCCGCACGGCGTCGGCCAATGCGAGCGCGGGCTCGATGTGTCCTGCGGTACCACCACCGGCGACCACCACCACCGGTGCCCGGCCGGTAGCGGACCGCTCGGATCCCTTGACGGGCTTGCTCACCAATGACCTCTCCGGTTCGCGGTGCCCCGGGCACCGCGGTTCGCTGTCGTGCGCGCCGTCTGCTGCCGGGCCGACCGGCGGCGTTCGGGTGCCGGTGCGGACCGGGCCGCGCGCGGCGCCGGCCGGGCCGCCTTCGCCCCGGCACCGCCGCGGGCCGTGCCCTTGCGGGGCGCGGGCGGGCGGTACGGATCCGGTGCGGGCAACCGCAGCAGGCGTCCGAATTTACCCGGACCGTGCGAACGCAGTGCGGCCACCGCCTCCGGTTCGTGCCGCGCGGCGTTCGCCAGCACGCCCATGATGGCCATGGTGATCACCAGTGAGGTGCCGCCGGAGGAGATCAGGGGCAGCGTCACCCCGGTGACCGGCAGCAGCCCCACCACGTAGCCGATGTTGATCGCGGCCTGCGCGACCAGGAACACCGTCAGCGTGCCGGCCACGATCCGGATCCACGGGTCGATGTTGCGGGTGGCGATGCGCAGGCCCACCACGGCCACCCCGGCGAACAGCGCCAGGACCGCGGCGCAGCCGACCAGCCCCAGCTCCTCGCCGATCAGCGCGAAGATGAAGTCGTTCTGCACGTTGGGCAGGTAGCCCCAGTTGGACGCGCCCTGGCCCAGCCCCTTGCCGAACAGCCCGCCGTCGGCGAGCGCGAGCTTGGCCTGGTTGGCCTGGAACCCCTCGGCGGTGGTGTCCGCGTCCGGCGAGAGAAACGACATCACCCGCTGCAGCCGGTACGGCGCGATGATCGCCAGCACCAGCACCCCGGCCAGGCCACCGGCCGCGACCACGCCGAACAGCCGCTTCGGCGCGCCGGCGAACCAGAGCAGGGCGAACAGCACCACCGCGAGCGTGATCGTGCCGCCCAGGTCCGGCTGCATCATCACCAGCGCGAACATCACCAGCGCGACCGGCACCACCGGGACCAGCAGATGCCGCCACTGGTGGATCACGTTGTACTTGATCACCAGGATGTGCGCGCCCCAGAAGGCCAGCGCCACCTTCGCCGCCTCGACCGGCTGGAAGGTGAACACGCCGAGCTTGAACCAGCCCTGCGAGCCGTTCACCGTGGACCCGAGCGGGGTCAGCACCAGCATCAGCAGGCCGAGGCAGATCACCACCATGGTGGCCGACATGCGGCGGATCCGCTCCAGCCGGAGCCGCAGCCCGATCCAGAACACGACCGCGCCCAGCCCGAGGAACATCAGCTGCCGGAAGAACAGCGAGTACACCCCGCTGCCGGTCTTCGGATCGTAGGAGGACACCGACGAGGCGGAGAGCACCATCACGATGCCGATCACGGTGAGCACCCCGGTCAGCGCGAGCACCAGGTGGAACGAGGCCAGCGGCCGCGACAGCCAGGCGGTCAGCGCGGTGCGCAGCGCGACGAACGGGCTTTCCTTGCGCTGCCGCCGCCGCGGCCGGGCGCCGCCCTGCTCCTCCTCAACCAGCGTCATCCGCCGCACCACCGGCCAGGTTCCGGACCGCCGCGGCGAACGCGTCGCCGCGCGCGCCGTAGTCCGGGAACATGTCCAATGAGGCGGCGGCGGGCGCGAGCAGCACCACGTCCCCCGGACGAGCCAGTGCGCTGGCCGCATTCACCGCCGCAGTCATGGGTTCATCGTGACCCGGGGGCAGGCGGTTCAGCGGGACATCCGGCGCGTGTCGCGCGAGAGCGGCTTCGATCACGGGTGAATCCACGCCCAGCAGCACCGCGCCGCGCAGCCGATCGGCGATCGCGATCACCAGCTCGTCCACCGCGGCGCCCTTGAGCTGTCCACCGGCGATCCACACCACGCTCTTGTGCGCGAGCAGCGAGCCGGCCGCGGCGTGCGGGTTGGTCGCCTTGGAGTTGTCCACATAACGGACACCGCCGATCTCGGCGACCTCCTCGGCCCGGTGCGGGGCCGGGCGGAACGTCCGCAGCCCGTCCCGGACCGCGGACGGCGGCACCCCGTGCGCGCGGGCGAGCGCGGCGGCGGCGAGCGCGTTGGCGACGTTGTGCGGCCCGGCCGGGCGCACGTCGTCGAGCGAGGCCAGCTCTTCCGCGTTCGCCGGGTCTGCGACGAATGCCCGGTCCACCAGCAGATCCTCGACCAGCCCCAGCTCACCGGGCCCCGGGGTGTCCAGCCGGAAGCCGACGCGGCGAGCGACCGGCGGCGCGTGCTCCCCCGCGATCCGGGTGGACCACTCGTCGTCCGCGTTGTGCACGACGGTGCGCGAGCGATGGTGTGCCCCGCCCTTCGCCGCGGCGTACGCCGCCATCGACCCGTGCCAGTCGAGGTGGTCCTCAGCCAGGTTCAGCACCACCGACGCGTCCGCGGCGACGGTCGACCACCAGTACAGCTGAGCGCTGGACACCTCGACGGCGAGCACCGTGTGCCCGGCGCGTACCGCGTCCACCACCGGGTAGCCGACGTTCCCGCAAGCCTTCGCGTCCGCCCCGGCGGCCCGCAGGATCGACTCCAGCATGCCGACGGTGGTGGTCTTGCCGTTCGTCCCCGTGACCGCCAGCCAGGCCGGCGGGTGCTCGCGCAGCCGGCCGATCCGCCAGGCCAGCTCGATGTCCCCGATCACCTCGATGCCCGCCGCGCGGGCCGCGACCAGCAGCGGCGCGTCCGGCCGCCAGCCGGGACTGGCCACCACGAGCACGGTGCCCTCCGGCGGCTCGGTCAGGCCGGGCACCAGCTCGGCGCCGAGCCCGGCCAGCTCGCCCAGCCGCTCGGCGTTGCCGTCGGTCGCCGTGACACGCGCACCCAGCTCGACCAGGGCCGGTACCACGGCCTTCCCGGTGACCCCGGCGCCCGCGACGAGCACCGGGCGATCAGTCACATCCATCCGACCGTCTTCTCCTCTACCGCCGTCACCAGTCCCCCACCCCCGGGGGATGGCTGTGAAGGGAACCTTCACAGCCTCTGAGTCCGTGAAGGGTCCCTTCACGGACTTCGCGCCTAGGTTCCGATTCCGAGCTGCTCGCTGTAGAAGAGGCCGAGCCCGAACATGCAGCAGATCGCCGACAGCAGCCAGAACCGGATGATCACCGTGGTTTCCGCCCACCCGGCGAGTTCGAAATGATGATGGAACGGGGCCATCCGGAACAGCCTGCGCCGGGTCGTGCGGAACACCGCGATCTGGGTGACCACCGAGATCATCTCGACCATGAACAGGCCGCCGATCACGATCGCCAGCAGCTCGGTGCGGGTGGTCATGGACAGCCCGGCGACCAGGCCGCCGAGGGCCAGAGAGCCGGTGTCGCCCATGAAGATCTTCGCCGGGGCCGCGTTCCACCACAGGAACCCGACACAGGCACCGGTGGCCGCGGCCGCGACCACCGCGAGATCCAGCGGGTCGCGCACGTCGTAACAGGCCGGCAGCGGCTGTTCCGAGCAGGAGAGCCGGGCCTGCCAGAAGGAGATGACCACGTAGGTGGCCAGCACCATGGAGGAGGCGCCGGCGGCCAGCCCGTCCAGGCCGTCGGTGAAGTTCACCGCGTTCGACCAGCCGGAGATCACCACGTAGCAGAAGATCACGAACACGATGGACGGGAAGGTGATCAGCGCCAGGTCCCGCACGTAGGACAGGCTCTGCGAGGCGGGGGTGAGCCCGTGCTCGTCGGCGAACTGCAGCGACAGCACCGCGAACAGCACGGTGATCACCAGCTGGCCGACCAGCTTGGCGGTCTTGTTCAGGCCGAGGTTGCGCTGCTTGCGGATCTTGATGAAGTCGTCGAGGAACCCGACCAGGCCCAGGCCCACCGCGAGCAGCAGCACCAGCAGCCCGGACGCCGAGGGCGCCGCGGACCGCGAATTGCCGAGCCAGGTGATCAGGTGCGCGACGAAGTATCCGACCAGGGTGGCGAGGATGATCGCGACCCCGCCCATGGTCGGGGTGCCCCGCTTGGACTTGTGGCCCTGCGGGCCTTCTTCGCGGATCTCCTGGCCGAAGCCCTGCCGGGAGAAGACCCGGATCAGGTACGGCGTGAGCAGGATGGAGACGAGCAGACCTGCCCCGGCCGCGATCAGGATGTTGATCACGCGTGACCACCGTTCGAGGGTTCGGAGGAATTCGAGGGTTGGGAAGGGGAAGTCCCGGGCGCGGCGAGCAGCGCTTCGGCCACCTGCCACAGCCGGACGTAATGGGACGCCTTGACCAGCACCACATCCCCGGGACGGACCTGATCATGCAGGAGTGCGGCGGCGGCCCCGGCATCGGGTACCAGTACCGATTCCTCGCCCCAGGAGCCTTCCTGGGAGGCGCCCTGGTGCATCGGCGCGGCCTCCGGGCCGACCACCACGAGCCGGTCGATGTTGAGCCGTACCACCAGCCGGCCGATCTCGTCGTGCGCGGTCACCGAGCTTTCGCCCAGCTCCCCCATCGCGCCGAGCACGGCCCAGGCCCGCCGGCCCGCGGACTTGCTCATCGAGGCGAGTGCCTTGAGCCCGGCACGGACCGATTCGGGGTTGGCGTTGTAGGCGTCGTTGAGCACAGTGACGCCGTCCGGGCGGGTGGTGACCTCCATGCGCTTGCCGGAGCGGCTCTGCAGGCCGGTCAGCCGCTGCGCGATTTCCGCCGGCGTCGCGCCGAGTTCGAGGGCGATCGCGGCGGCAGACAGCGCGTTGCCCACGTGGTGCTCGCCGTAGAGCGGCAGCGTGACCGGCGCCTCGCCGTACGGGGTGACCAGCCGGAACGACGGGCGGGCCTGCTCGTCGAGGGTGATGTCCTCGGCCCGGATCAGCGCCGAGGGGCTCTCCCCCACCCCGGCCACCCGGGCGCGGGTCCGGCTCGCCATCGCGGCCACCAGCGGATCGTCCACATTGAGCACCGCGAGCCCGTCGGCCGGCAGCGCCTCCACCAGCTCGCCCTTGGCCTGCGCGATGGCCTCGCGCGAGCCGAACTCGCTGACGTGCGCGCTGCCCACGTTCAGCACCGCGCCGATCCGCGGCGGGGTGACGGTGGCGGCCTCGGCAATGTGCCCGACCCCGCGGGCGGACATCTCCACCACGAGGTACTTCGTGTCCCGGCCGGCGCGCAGCGCGGTCCACGGGTGGCCCAGCTCGCTGTTGAACGATCCGGGCGGCGCCACGGTCGGGCCCATCGGCTCCAGCAGTTGGGCGATGACGTCCTTGGTCGAAGTCTTGCCGGAGGAGCCGGTGACCCCGACGACGGTCAGCCCGCCGGTGGCCAGCACGTCGACCACGTGCCGCGCCAGCTTCGCCAGCGCGGCCAGCACCGCCGCGCCGGATCCGTCGGTGTCGCCGGTCAGCGCCACGGAACCTTCGTGTGCCTGTCCCGGGGGCAGCGGCGGCACCAGCACGGCCGGGGCGTCCACCTCGCGCGCGGCGAGCACGCCGGCCGCGCCGGACTCGATCGCCTGCGCGGCGAAGTCGTGCCCGTCCACGCGTTCGCCGGGCAGGGCCAGGAACAGCCCGCCGGGACCCACTTGGCGGGTGTCGAATTCGACGCTGCCGGTGACCACGGGGGAACCATCGGTGCGGTGCAGCCTGCCACCGACGATGCCGGCGATCTCGGCCAGGCTCAGCTCGATCACGGGGTCACCTCGAGACGCTTGCGGATGGCGGCCTCGAGTTCGTCGCGGTCGGAGAAGGGATGCACGACCCCGTGCGCCTCCTGGCCGGTCTCGTGGCCCTTGCCGGCGACGAAGACGATGTCGCCCGGCGCCGCAAGCTCGACCGCCTGCGCGATCGCCGCGCGCCGGTCGCCGATCTCCCGCACCTCGCCGCCCTGGGCCGGGCCGACGCCGCGGGCGCCGGCGAGCATCGCGGCGCGGATCGCGGCCGGGTCCTCCGACCGCGGGTTGTCGTCGGTCACGATCAGCAGGTCGCTGCGGCGGACCGCGGCCTCGCCCATCATCGGCCGCTTCGCGGTGTCGCGGTCGCCGCCGCAGCCGAGCACGGTGATGATCCGGCCTTCGGTGCGGGCGCGCAGCGCGTCCAGGCCCTGCGCGACCGCGGCGGGCTTGTGCGCGTAGTCGACCACCGCGGTGAAGTCCTGGCCCAGGTAGACCCGCTCCATCCGGCCGGGCACCTCGACCGCGGCCAGCCCGGCCACGATGTCGTCGGCGCCGACCCCGGCGCTGTCCAGCACGGCCGCCGCGAGCACCGCGTTGGCCACGTTGAACGCTCCGGGCAACGGGATCTTCGCGGCGCGGACGAGACCGCCCGGTCCGTGCAGGGTGAAAGTCTGCTCCCCGGCCGGGGTCGCCGCGATGTCCGCGGCCCGCCAGTCCGCCTCCGGCGCGGCGGCGCCCGGCTCGATCGACACGGTCACCGTCTGCGGGGTCAGCAGCGCCTGGCCCCACGCGCTGTCCACGACCACGACCTCGGTGGTGGAGCGCCCGTCGAAGAGCTTCGCCTTGGCCGCAAAGTACTCCTCCATGTCATGGTGGAAATCGAGGTGGTCCTGGGAAAGGTTGGTGAACGCGCCGACCGCGAACCGGGTGCCGTTGACCCGCCCGAGCGCCAGCGCGTGGCTGGAGACCTCCATCGGCACGTGCGTGACGCCCTGTTCCAGCATCACCGCGAACAGCGCCTGCAGGTCCGGCGCCTCCGGCGTGGTGAACCCGCTGACCAGCCGCTCGCCGGCGATCCGGGTCTCGATGGTGCCGATCAGCCCGGTCCTCAGACCGGCCGCGCGCAGCCCGGCGTCGACCAGGTAGGAGGTGGTGGTCTTGCCCGACGTCCCGGTGACGCCGAGCACGGACAGCTGCAGGGAGGGCTCGCCGTAGATCCAGGCGGCGATCTCGCCGAGCGCGTCGCGCGGGTCCGGGTGCACCAGGATCGGCACCCCCGCGTCGCGCAGCACGGGCCGCTCGGCGCCGGCGGGATCGGTCAGTACTGCCGCGGCGCCGGCCGCGATCGCCTGGTCGCTGAAGTCGGCGCCGTGCGCGCGGGCGCCGGGCAGGGCGGCGAACAGGTCACCGGGCAGGACGTGCTGAGCACGCAGCGTGCTGCCGGTGACGGTGAGCTCGGCGGCCTCCGGCCGGTCGGCGATCAGCCGCGCACCGGCGCGGGCGAGCAGCGTGGCGAGACCGATCGGTTCGATCCGGGCCGGGCGCGGCGGCGCGGCGGCGGCCTTCACCGGGCTCTCCGGCAGCGAAGCGGCGGCCGGCCCGTTGGGGGGCTGGGACGAGGACACGGACACGCCGGAGAGGTTACCGAGACCGTTTCGGGGCGCCCCAAGCCGGTCCGGCGAACGCACTCCGGTCCCGGCGGTGTGCTATGCGACCGGCACTCACTGTTGTGGCACAAAGCATTTCCCGCGCCCACCAGCCCATGTGGACATTCGCCGCGCGGAAAGCCGTGAAGGTTCCCTTCACGGACTCAGCGTCCGTGAAGGGAACCTTCACGGCAGGACCAGCGGAACGACCGGGGAAGCGGCGCCGGACACCGGAATCTGGTAGCGCTGCGCCAGGTACGAGGCGATCGAGTGGAACAGCGGCCCGGCCGAATGCCCGGCGGGCAACGTGGTGTCCGGCGCGTCCAGCCGGATGCCGACCACGAACCGCGGCTGGTCGGCGGGCAGGATGCCGGCGAAGGTGATGTTGGCCAGGCTCTGGCTGTAGGCCTTGGTCCGCGGGTCGATCTGCTGACCGGTACCGGTCTTGCCGGAGATCTGGTACCCCTCCAGCGCGGCCGAGGGCGCGGTGCCCGCGTTGGGACTCTTGGCGTTCTGCATCACCGCGCGCAGCATGTCCCGCACCGTCTTCGCGGTCTGCGGGCTGACCACCTGCTCGGGCTTGGGCGCCGGTTCCGGAACCACGGTGCCGTCCGGCTTCTTCTCCGCCTTCACGATCCGCGGCGGCACGCGCAGCCCGTCGTTCGCGATCGCCTGGTACATCCCGGCCATCTGCAGCACGGTCATGGAAAGCCCCTGCCCGATCGGCAGGTTGCCGAAGGTGGAGGCGGACCACTGGTTGCGCGGCGGCACGAAACCCGCGCTCTCGCCGGGCAGGCCGATCCCGGTCTTCTGCCCGATGCCGAACTTCTTCAGCGTGTCCAGGTACCGGTCCGGGCCGATCTGCTGGGCCAGCTCCAGCGTGCCGACGTTGGAGGACTTGGCGAACACGCCGGTGGTGGTGAAGGTCTGCGTACCGTGCACCCACGCGTCGTGCACCGTCCGGTCGGCGATCTTGATCGAGCCGGGCACCTGCAGGGTCGAGGTGGGCGAGGCGATCCCGCTGTCGATCGCCGCGGTCGCGGTGACCACCTTGTTCACCGAACCGGGTTCGTACGGTGTGGTCACCGGACGGTCGTTGAGCAGCTCGTCCTGCAGGGTGGCCGGATCGTTGGGGTTGAACGTCTTCGCGTCGGCGAGACCGTAGACCTCGCCGGTCTTGGCGTCCATGATCACCGCCTGGCCGCCCTTGGCGTTCGACTGCGCGACGTAGTCGCTCAGCTGCCGCTGCAGCTCGTACTGCACGTCGGAGTCCAGGGTCAGCTCCAGATCGGAGCCGGCCACGGCGGACTGCAGCACGTGCTCGGTGCCGGGCAGGTACAGGTTGTCGTTGCCGTTCTGGGTGTTCACGATCTCCCGGCCGGGTGTGCCGGCCAGGGCGCCGTCGCGGGTCTTCTCCAGCCCGATCACGCCGTGCAGGTTGTGCTTGGACACTTCCGGGTCGTCCATCCGCCAGTTGGCCAGCCCGACGATGTTCGAGGCGAGGGTGTCGCCCGGGTACTCCCGCTTCGCGCGTTTCTCCACCGAGATCCACGGATACTTCTTCACGATGTCCGCGGCCACCGACGGTTCCACGTCGTGGACCAGGTAGGTGAACGACTGCGGCTTGTGCAGCAGGGCGAGCTGTTCCGGCTCGGTGGTCAGGTTCGGCAGCTTCGCGGCGATGTACCGGGCGGCGCCGGTCACCTCGGTCTCGAAGTTCCTGCCCTTCTGCGGGTTCTTCTTCGCGTAGTCGTCCATCGACTTGTGCAGGGCCTTGAGGTTCACCGACAGCGTGCGGGTCTCCACGCTGAACGCGAGCTTGTTGCCGTCGCGGTCCACAATGGACCCTCGCTGCGCGGGGATGTCGATGGTCAACGTGCGCTGCCGCTCCGCGGCGGCGGACAGGCTCGGTGCCTCGAACCACTGCACCTGCACCAGTTTCACGCCGGCCACGACCATCAGCGCGACCAGCAGGATGCGCACCGCGGAGAACCGGCTGCGCTGCCCGCCGTTGCCCCGCTTCGCCACCGCGCGGCGGGTGCCCGCGGCGTAGGTACGCCGCGCGCTGCCCGCCGCCTGGGTCCGGCGCTGCCCGCCTGCCGCCATCACTGCCCCCCGGTGCCGGCCGGGGTGCCGGCCAGATCGCCCTCGATGCCGCCCTCCGGCGCGCCTGCCGCGGGCGCGGCGGGCGGGGCGGCCTCGTCCGGGGTCTGCCCCTGCGCCTTCTGCGGGTCGCCGACGATCCGGGTCTTGCCGTCCGGGCCGACCACGATCCGTGCCGGGTCACCCGCGGGCACCATGCCCAGCTGCTTGGCCGCGGGCGCCAGCGAGGCCGGCGACTGGGCCTTGGCGACCTCGCGTTCGAGCCGGTCCTTCGACTCGGCGAGCCCGGAGTTGGTGGTGCGCAGCTGTTCCAGCCGGTAGGAGTCGGCGATCGCCTGCGTGGTCAGCCACAGCGTGACGGCCACCCCGGCGGCTAGCAGCCCCATCGTGACCAGCACGAAGGTGGCACGCGAGCGCGGCCAGCTCAGCTTGAGCCGGAACCGCTTGGTCTCGACCGTTTCCGGCTCGGCCACCGGCTTCTTCGGCGCACGCTGACGCAGCAGGTCGGCACGCTGCGCGCGGCGTGCGTACGCCCGCTCCGCGGCGGTGGTGCGCCCGCGCGGCGCGCGACGCTGCGCCGGTACCGGCTGGGCGGTCGTGGTCTGTGGTTCCGGTTCGACCGTGGTTTCCGCCTGGGCGCGCCGCCGGTTCGCCACGCCGGGACGGCGGGACTTCGCAGGTGCGGTCATCGCGGCTCTCCGATCCGTTGTGCTGCCCGCAGCCGCACCGAGGCGGCACGCGGGTTGTGCTCGATCTCGCCTTCGCCCGCCTTCTCGGCTCCCCTGGTCAGCAGCCGCAGTTCCGGGCCATGCCCGGGCAGCTCGACCGGAAGCCCTTCCGGGGTACGGGATTTCGCCAGCCCGGCCAGCGCCTGCTTGACCAGCCGGTCCTCAAGGGACTGATAGGACTCGACGACGATGCGGCCGTCCATGGCGAGCGCGCCCAGCGCCGCGGGCAGCGCCCGCCGCAGCACCTCCAGCTCGCCGTTGACTTCGATCCGCAACGCCTGGAAGGTGCGCTTGGCCGGATGCCCGCCGGTGCGCCTGCTCGCCGCCGGCACCGCCGCGTAGAGCAGCTCCACCAG
Source organism: Amycolatopsis panacis (assembly GCF_003600245.1). NCBI lineage: Bacteria > Bacillati > Actinomycetota > Actinomycetes > Pseudonocardiales > Pseudonocardiaceae > Amycolatopsis > Amycolatopsis panacis. The sequence continues at coordinate 16,931 of NZ_QZFV01000111.1, read as the reverse complement.
CCGCCCGCTGCGCGTGAACGGCTCGGCCTCGCGCGCGGTGAGCACGGCCTTCACGATCCGCTGCGCGAACCGCTCTTCGCCGTAGTCGCGCAGGATCCGGACCAGCTCGCCCGGCGGGTAGGTGTTGAGCACGTCCGCCGCGGTGAAGCCGGTGGTCGGGTCCATCCGCATGTCCAGCGGAGCGTCCTGCGCGTAGGCGAAGCCGCGTTCCGCGCGGTCCAGTTGCATCGAGGAGACACCGAGGTCGAACAGGATGCCGTCCACCGTGGACAGTCCGAGCCCGGCGAGCGCCTCCGGGAGTCCATCGTAGACAGTGTGCACGAGGTCGACCCGGTCCCCGTGCCGCGCGAGCCGCTCGGCGGACCGTTCGAGCGCGGCGGGATCACGGTCGAGACCGATCAGCCGTAATCGCGGAAAGGCTTCGAGGAGGGCATCGGAATGCCCGCCGAGCCCGACTGTCGCGTCCACCAGTACCGCGTCGCGTTCGGCGAGCGCGGGGGTGAAGAGGTCGACGATGCGAGTGAGCAGTACCGGCACGTGCTCGGCTGCCATGGCCCTTCCCCCCTTTCGTGCGGTGCGCCGAGGGAAGATACGGCGGATGCCGTCAGGTCCCTGCCCGCCCGCTTGCTGACCTGGCACCGGGGAAGGTGCGCCAGGGCCAAAGAGCGGACAGAGGCCTCACGGCATCCGCGAGGGCGGCGTACCCGCGTCCCCCGACGACGCAGGTCGTGCCTTCCTAGAAGACGCCCGGTAGGACTTCCTCTCGAGCCTGTGCGTAGCTGTCCTCGTGTTCGTCCAGGTAGCCCTGCCACGCCTGGGCATCCCAGATTTCCAGCCGGGTGATCGCCCCGATCACCACGCATTCCTTGTTCAGCCCGGCGTACCTGCGCAGCTCGGACGCGATCGCGATACGTCCTTGCCCATCCGGGCGTTGCTCGTCGGTCCCGGCGAACAGGTAGCGCTGGTAGGCACGTACCGCCTCGTTGGTGAACGGGGCTTCGGCGACCTTCCTGGCCATCTGCTCGAACTCGGCACGGGGGAAGACGAAGAGGCAGTGGTCCTGCCCCTTGGTGATCATCAGCCCGCCGGCCAAGGCATCCCGGAACTTCGCAGGCAGCGTGAGCCGCCCCTTGTCGTCCAGTTTCGGGGTGTGGGTGCCGAGGAACACCGGCCTCCACCTCCCTACCGGGCCCGCCTGGCGAACCAGCCGATTCCGGAGCCGGGGCTCCCTTCTGCCCCACTGCGCACCACCGTACCCCACTTTTCACCACAGTCAACGCGTTCCGCGCCACCGCCACCCGGTCGAGTTCGCCGTTTACGCAGGTCAGCAAGGTGGGTCCAGGTGGGGCGCGGGTGGGGGGACCGTGCGCAAGATCCCCCGAGCCGGGGTCCCGGGCAACCCCGTGGCCCCTGAAACGTCCGTCTACACCCTGGTGCTGAGCGAAAAGTGGGGGACCGTGGGGAACCCCCGCACGACGCTCGCGTGTCGCGGCTTCGGTGCAGGGCTGTGAAGGGTCCCTTCACAGCCCTGCACCGAGGTGAGCTGGGCCGTCCGACCGGGCCCGGGGCAGGCCGGGACGGCGACGGCGGCATGATGATCCGGTGATGTCGATCGGGGAACGCCGAGCGTCCGCGACCCTTGCCGCCGTGCTGCGCCGGTGGCTCGACGCGGTGGCCGCGCGTGGCTGGGCGATCCCGGCGCTGGTGCTGGCGGCGGCCGTGGTGGCGGCCGGAGTGCTCGCCGCGGTCTGCACAATGTGGCCGGTCGACCTGGAGATCTACCGGTACGGCGCCCAGGCGCTGGCGCACGGCGACGACGTCTACGGCACGCTGCCGCCGACCCGGACCGGGCTGGTGCTGCCGTTCATCTACCCGCCGTTTGCCGCGGTCGTGTTCCTGGTGCTCGCGGCTCCGCCGACCCCGGTGGCCGCGGTACTGCTGCTGGGGGTCTCCTTGGCCGCGCTGGGTATCACGATCTACGTGCTGGTCCGGCCGCATGCCCGGCGCCGCACCGCGCTGCTCGCCACGGTGCTGGCCGGGGCGGCGGCGCTGGCCTTCGAACCGATCCGCGAGACGCTGTGGTTCGGGCAGGTCAACCTGGTGCTGATGGCGCTGGTGGTGTTCGACTGCCTGGGGCCGAAAACCCGGCTCCCGCGCGGTGTGCTGATCGGGCTCGCCGCGGCGGTGAAGATCACCCCCGCCGGGTTCCTGCTGTTCTTCCTGCTGCGCCGGGATTTCCGCGCCGTGGTCACGACCGTCGTGACGTTCCTGACGGCTGGGCTGCTCGGGTTCGCGATCGCCCCGGCGGCTTCCGTGTCCTACTGGTTCGGCGGCGGGCTGACCGGGGCGTCCGGGATGAGCGGCTCGACCTTCGCGACCAACCAGGCAATCCAGGGCGCGATCAACCGGCTCGGGCTGGGGCATCCGGTCGCGCCGGCGCTGATCGCGACCGGCACGATAGCCGCGCTACTGCTCGGGATCGGCGCCATGCGCCGGGCCGCCGCGCCGCTCGCGCTGCTGCTCAACGCGACCGTGGTACTGGTGTGCTCCCCCATTTCCTGGTCACATCACTGGGTGTGGATCGTCCCGGCGACCGTGCTGTTCGCCGCCCGGGCGACCAGCGGGCGGGGAGCGGCCGGGCTGGCCGCGGTCGCCGGGGTGTTCATCCTCGCCCCGCATTCGCTGCTGCCCCAGCGAAACGACCACGAGCTGACCTGGGGGCCGCAAGAACACCTCATAGGTGACAGTTATCTTCTGCTGGGGCTGGGTTTTCTCTGCTGGCAGTTCGTCGCACGCCGCCGCGCACCGGATCCGGACGGCGGCGCGGTGACCGGTCAGGCCGGAACCAGCGCCAGCACGCGTTCGGCCAGCCGCGGCGCGTCGACCGGGGCGACGGTCACCCAGTCCTCGCCACCGGCGCCCGGCTGCTGCGCGGCCGAGTAGGCCCCGGCGTCGGTGTCGAACCAGGTCACCCCGCCGGTGCGGGTGAGACGCCCGTCGCGGTCGCGGACCCGGACGGTGAACTGGCCCGCGGAATACACCGGCCGGTCCTGGATCGCCCGCAGCTCCTCACCTTGACGCCCGCGCAGCGGAGTCTCCGCACCGGCCGCGGGCAGCCGTACGCCATATCCCGGGCCGGGCGCGAATTCCGGCAGCACGTCCACGATCGCGGACGCCAGCTCGCTCTCGCCGATCTTGCGCATGCCGATGGTGCGGGACGGCTGGGTCGCCAGCGCCGCCTCCCGGCCGTGCAGTACGGCCACCGCGCGGAACGGTTCGTCCGCGGTCATGTCCGCGAGCACCTCACACGAGATGTACACGGTGCCGGAAGCCAGCAGCCGCAACCGGTTCTCCAGCGTCGCGTCGAGACGCCCGTCGAACAGGCCTCGTTCCCCGAGGTTCCGGTACACCTCGGTACGGATCACCGCCCGGTCGGCGAGGGTCTCCCCCACGCTGTGCACCGCCAGCGGCACCGGCGGGCGGCCCAGCCCGAGATCGTCCCAGACGATGTCGAACGCGGACGCCGACAGCCGGATCAAGCCTGCTCCGAGCCGAGCACCGGGGCGGCGGGGAAAGCGGCCTGCGGAACCAGCCCGCGCAAGGCGGTGTCCCGGGTGCGCAGCACATCGATCGCCTTCTGCCGGGCGGCCTCGGCGGCTTCCCGGCGGACGTCCATGGCGAAGGACAGGCCGGCCAGTTCGAGCACGTCCCCGCTCGCCGCGGCGGACCGGATCATCGCCGCCGGATCGAACTCGACCGGTTCCGGCATCTCCGCCCGGGCTCGCGCGGCGACCTCGGCCTGCCCGGCCACCGCGTCACCGACCACAGTGGACACTGTGGCGGTCTCGCCGAGCCAGCCCGCCGCCTTGGCGAGCACCGCGCGCATCGCGTCGCCCGTCTCGCCCTGCCAGTTCTCCTGGCTGTCCGCGGCCAGCGCGGTGAGACTGCCGATCGAATCACGCAGCTTCCCGGACAGCTCGCTCCAGCGCGCACCGGCCGAGCCCGCGGCGGCGGGATCGTTGCCTTCGTGCACCTGCGCGGCGAGCGCGGCGTGACTCATCGCCTCGTAGCGGGCCACCGGCTCCGGCACGACCGGGGTTTCGGGCACGGCACTTCCTCCTCGCACGGGGGGTCAGGGCAGCTTGTGTTCCACCAGTCCGGCCACGGACCCCGCCCGGGTACAGGCGAGCGGGACGTCGGCGAAGTTCGCGTTGCTCACGTCCACCTGCACGCTGCTCGACCCGCTCACCGACAGCAGCACCGCGCAGGTCCCGTTGCGGCCGGTGACCTGCATCGCCCGGTGCGTGCCGACCGTTTTCGCGGTCCGTTTGCCGGTGGACACGTCGAGGTTGGCCAGTCCGTTGGCCTCGTCGAGGGTGACGGTCACGCCGTAGGTCGAGGGCACGGTCCAGTCGCACGCGCGGGCCTCGCCGATCGTCTTCGCCTTGCCGAGCGCGGTGATCCCGGACGTGGACCGGTCTTCCGGGGATAGCAGCGCGCACGGATCCAGCGCGGCCAGCGACGCCGTCGAGGATGGCGAAGACGGAGGCGGAGGTGTGGAACTTGCCCGCGACGCGGCGGGCGCCCGGCCGCACGCGGCGAGGAGGAACAACGACGCCGCCACCCCGGCCACCGGCCCCCATCGGACCGGGCGCGCGCCCACGGGATCAGCCACCGACGCAGTCCACTCCGTCGGCCGAGGCCTCGTCTCGCGCGCGGTATCTGCGCAGTGCGCCCGCGATGCGTTCGCGCAGCGCGGCGATCTCCCGGCCGAAAGCGGAAAGCTCGTCGGCCGCCGAGCCGTCCCGGCCGATGCCGTACTTGGCCATGAACACGCCGATCTCCCCGGCGTAGCCACTGCCCAGCGGTACGGAACGGCCGAGCACCGCGGCCTCGCGGGCGAGTTCGCCGACCACGTCGCCGAGCTTGCCGAGGTTCGCGTAGGTCGCCCCGGCCAGCTCCGGGGACACCGCGAACCGGCCGGCGGTCAGGCCCGGTACGCCCTGCGGCGCGGTGGACTCGATCATCTGCGGGTGCCGCCTCTCCGTTGCTCCAACGGCCTCGGACCAGGAGCCTACGACAGCGCACAGGGTCAGCGGGAGCACCCGAAGACGCCAACCTGTCACCCGGATGACGGAGCACAATGCATGACAGAGCGTCATCAACACAGGTTCTCGGGGTTCTGCCGCCGAGTTCTCCCGAGTTTGACACACTGGGTGGCAGGCTGGGCGCCACGCGAACCGTCGGCGCCCCGGCAGCAATCAGGAGGTCGAGTGACGTCGAGAATCCAGCCCGCTTCCGCGGCCGGACCGGAGGGAAACGGGTCCGGACCGGTGGACCCGGCGGGGGCCGCCACGGATGGGCTGGCGCGGTTCCCGGCGGCCGGTCTCGACGAACTGCACGAGACGGCCCGGCGGATCGCCGCGAACGTGGAGCGGGTGCTGGTCGGCAAGCCCGAGGTGATCCGGATCGCGCTGGTGACCCTGCTGGCCGAGGGGCACCTGCTGGTGGAGGACGTGCCGGGGGTCGGCAAGACCTCGCTGGCCAAGGCACTCGCCCGCTCGATCGACTGCACGGTCAGCCGGGTGCAGTTCACCCCGGACCTGATGCCCAGCGACGTCACCGGGGTGTCCATCTACAACCGGCAGACCGGGGAGTTCGAGTTCCGGCCCGGCCCGGTGTTCGCGAACATCGTGGTCGGCGACGAGATCAACCGCGCCTCCCCGAAAACCCAGTCCGCGCTGCTGGAATGCCTGGAGGAGCACCAGGTCACGGTGGACACCAGCACCTACCGGCTGGACGCGCCGTTCATGGTGATCGCCACCCAGAACCCGATCGAGATGGAGGGGACCTACGCCCTGCCCGAGGCGCAGCGCGACCGCTTCACCACACGGGTGTCCATCGGCTATCCCGACCAGGAGGCCGAGCTGGCCATGGTCGACGAGCACGCCGGGCACGACCCGCTCGCGGACCTGACCCCGGTCTCCGACGGCGCGACCGTGCGGCGGCTGATCGAGAAGGTCCGCACCGTGCACATCGCGCCCGAGGTCCGGCGGTACGCGGTGGACCTGGCCGCCGCGACCCGGCAGCTGCCGGAGATCCGGCTCGGTGCCTCGCCGCGGGCCACCCTGCACCTGGTGCGCGCCGCGCGGGCGCAGGCCGCGCTGTCCGGGCGCGACTACGTGGTACCCGACGATCTGCACACCGTCGCGGTGCCGGTACTGGCCCACCGGCTGGTGCTGACCACCGAGGCGCACGCCGCGCGGCGTTCGGCGACCGACGTGGTGCAGGCCGTGCTGCACCGCGTGCCCGTTCCCCAGGGCTCGGCCCGCTGAGCCGTCCCGTTAGCCGATTCGAGAAATCGCATGTTCCGCGCGCTGTCCGGCCTCACCACCCGGGGCCGTTGCCTGCTCGCCGCCGGGATCGCGGCCGCGGTGTGCTCGCTGGTGCTCAACGAGCGTGATCTGCTGCGCGTGGCGATTTTCGTGGTCGCGCTGCCGTTGCTGGTCGCCGCCTACATCGCCGCCACCCGGCTGCGGCTGGGCGCGGCGCGGGCGCTGCGGCCCGAGCGGGTCGCGGTCGGCTCGCCCGGCGAGGCGCACCTGCAGCTGTGGCGCAGCGGGCGGCTGCCCGGCGGTGAAGTACTGCTGGAGGACGGCGTGCCCTACGCGCTGGGCACGCGGCCGCGGTTCGTCGTCGAGCGGCTGCCGCACGACCGGCGGGTGCTGCTGCGGTACCCGCTCGAACCGAGCCTGCGCGGGATCCAGCAGGTCGGCCCGCTGCGGGCGACGATCACCGATCCGTTCGGGCTGTGCGAGTTCGACCGGGAGCTGATCGGGCATTCGCGGCTGGTGGTGGTCCCGCGGGTGGTGCCGCTGTGGGGCCTGCCCGGCGGCTCCGGCATCGGCGCGGGCGACGACGGCAGCGTGCGGCTGCACTCCGGGCAGGGTGAGCCGGACGTCATCGTGCGGCACTACCGCACCGGCGACGACATGCGGAAGGTGCACTGGCGCTCCACCGCCCGGCGCGACGAGATCATGGTCCGCGTCGAGGAACGCCCGTGGCGCGGCGGCACGACGGTGCTGCTGGACCACCGCGCCGCGGCCCACCACGGCAGCGGCCCGGCGGCGAGCCTGGAGTGGGCGGTGTCGTTCGCGGCGTCCGTGTCGTTGCACCTGCGCCGCGCCGGCCACCGCGTCCGCCTGGTCACCGAACACGGCCACACCCTGGCCGACCTGCCCGGCGAGGGCGGGGAAGGCTACGACAACGTCGTGCTCGACGCCCTGGCCGCGCTGACCACCGCCCACCAGCGCGACGTCACCCTCGGCCACGACCCCGCGGAAGGGCAGGAGCTGATCGCGATACTCGGCACGGTGAGCGCGGAGTCCGTGCACGAGCTGACCAGGTACCGCCCGCGCGGAATCCGCAGCCTCGCCGTCCTGATGGACACGCCGGGCTGGGCGAGCGGCACACCCACGGACCACCTGCCCGCCGCGACCGAGGACTCCGCCCGCCTGCTGCGCGCCGCCGGCTGGGGCGTCGTGATCGCCGGCCCGCAGACCCCGATGGCCCAGGTGTGGGAGCAGCTCTGCCACACCGGCATCGACCGCTCGGCGATGATCGGCGGCACGTCATGACCGGGATTTCCGGCCGGTGGGGTGACCGGCTTTCCGGGCTCGGGGGCTCGTCGGTGCCGGCTGCGGGAGCGGTTACGGCGCACGAGGCGCGGCAGGCGCGTCCGGGCCAGTCTGCGCGACCGGAGCGGGTTCTCACCGGCAGTCATTGCCGCATCTTCCCTCGCCCCGACCACCGCACTGCCCTGCCGGTCGCCGGTGCAGAACCGACGCGGCGTCCCAAGCACGGCCACCACACCACGCGACCCCACAGCAGTGGTCAGCCGGCGACGATCGCGAACTCGGCCCGGCTTCCCAGCCACAACCGCCCCCGCAACGGCCAACGCGATACCGCCGTCCACGTCTCATTGCCGCGCCAGGAAAGCACCACGCCGCACCTCTGCGTCCGCGCCGACCCGACCGTCCACAATGGCCCCGTCGTGGTTCCGGGGCCGCGCCACCGGAGCCGGAAGCGCCCGGCCGGAGGGCTTCGATGACCACCACCTCGCCCCCTCCCCCCGCGGCGCCGCCGATTCCGCACACGCCCGCCCCCCGGGCGCCGGAGCCGCCTGCCGCGTGGAAAGACAGTCTGCTCCCGCCGATCGCGGCCGGGGTCGCCACGCTCTGCGCGGCCACGTCGTTGACCAGCATGGTCGCCGGGTGGGCGTGGTTCGGCTACGTCGTCGTCGCGGTGGTGCTGGTCGCCGCCACCGGGCTGGCGCTGCGGTCGCTGCGCGCGCCGACCGTGGTGACCGGGCTCGGGCAGCTGCTGGCCCTGCTTTTCCTGATCACCGGGGCGTTCACCACGCAGGGCGTGCTCACGATCTTCCCCGGGCCGACGGCGTTCGCCGAATTACAGGCCACGCTCGCGGCCTCGGCCGAGCAGATCCGCACCGGGCTGCCGCCGATCGACGGCACCCAGCCGATTCTCTGCCTGATCACCATCGCGATCGGGCTGGTCGCAGTCCTCGTCGACACGCTCGCGGTCGCCGCTTCGGCACCGGCGGCCACCGGGCTCGTCCTGCTGTGCGTGTACGCCGTGCCGGCCGCGCTGTCCGAGGAAATGCTGCCCTGGTGGACGTTCGTGCTCGGCGCGGTGGCCTTCGCCGGGTTGCTCGTGCTCGACGGAAACCACCGCCATCGCAGCTGGCGCAACCGCGAATCACCCGGGTCCGCCGGGCGCGCGCTGCAGGCGCCGGTGGTGGTGGTCGCCGCAGCCGTGGTGCTCGGCATGCTCGGCGGCGGGGTCAGCTGGGTCGGCACGGTCGGCAAGATCCCGTTCGGCTCCGGGCCCGGCAGTGGTGAAGGCACCGGCGGGTTCGGTATCGCGCCGTTCACGCAGCTGCGCGGCCTGCTCGACCAAGGCGCGAACAGCGAGCTGTTCCAGGTCCGCGGCCTCGGCTCGGACCGTCGGCTGATGCGCGCGTTCACCCTCGACTCCTACGCCGCCAACAAGGGCTGGGGCCTGCGCAGCGGCGGCCAGGCGCAGACCGGCGTCGCGGCGAACAGCACGCTGCCCGCAGCACCCGGCGACGACGGCACGGGCACATCCCGGCAGATCCAGATCCAGCCCACCAACTGGGTCGACAACTGGCTGCCGATCTACGGCGCGCCGCGAGCGTTGCGCGGGGTTCCGCCGCAGTGGCTGTACGACCGGACCAGCGGCGCAGTCTTCACCACGAAGAGCGAGCCCGCGCCGAGGTACGTGGAGACTGCGTCCCTGAAGCAGCCGACAGCGGACGAATTGCGCGCGGCTGCGCCGAAGTCCGACGAAGTGCCCGCGTTCTACAGCGAGATCAACGGCGTCGACAAGCGCGTGATCTCCAAGACCGACCAGCTCATCACAGGCAAGACGAACAACTTCGACCGGGCGACGGCGCTGTGGCAGTTCTTCAGCCCGCAGAACGGCTTCGTCTACGACACGAAGACAGCCGACGCGACCGACGCCGACGCTCTCGCGGACTTCATCCTCAACGGCAAGCGCGGCTACTGCGAGCAGTACGCCTCCGCAATGGCCGTGATGCTGCGCGTCGCACACATACCCGCGCGGGTTGCCATCGGCTTCACGCCGGGCGTGCAGAAGGGCGATTACCAGTCGATCGGCTCGCAGGACGCGCACGCGTGGGTCGAGGCGTACTTCGGCGACCAGGGCTGGGTCACCTTCGACCCGACACCGCTCGCCGACGGGCGCGGCATCGTTCCGCCGTACCTGCAGCAGAACAACCAGGGTCAGCAACAGCCCAATGCCACGGACGATCTGCCGGCCACGTCACGCAGCGCCGGCCCGTCGAGCGGGGCCACGCCCGACAAGCAGCAGAATCAGGCCGCTCCGGCGTCCCCGGTGAACAACGGTTCGCCGGACGGCTGGCTCGCCTGGCTGGCACTGGCGCTGGCCGTCATGGGCGGAGCCGCGGTGGTGACGTCGTACCTGCTGCGGCGCCGTCCGGAACCCGGCAGCGGCACGGTGTCCGGGCTGTCACCGCCGCCCGGCGATCTGCTGGCGGCCGCGCCTGCTCCGCCGCGGGTGGCGGTGCTGTGGCTGCCGCTGGCCGCCGGGGTGCTTTTCGTGGCCGCGATCGGATTCCTGGCCGGTCTCGTCGCCTGGTGGTTCGCGCTGCTGGTGGTGCTGGTGCTCGGCACCGTGGGCGGCCCGGCTGCGATGCGGGACCTGTTCCGCCGCCGCCGTCTGCAGACGATCGCCACCCACGCGCCCGATTCCGCCGACGCCGCCTGGCGCGAGCTAAAAGCCGAATGCGCCGACCGCGGGGTGCCGATCCCCGACAGCGACACGGTGCGTGTGGCGGGCGGCAAGATCGCCGACCGCAACCACCTCGACGACGAGGGCCGCGAAGACCTGCGCGTGGTGCTCGGCGCGGTCGAACGCAGCTGGTACAGCAATACGTCCGAACCTGAACCGGCTCTGGCCCCGGCCTTCGAGCGGCTACGCGCCGGCCTGCGCCGCACGGCGCCGCTTTCGCTGCGCGGACGGCTCTTTCCCCGCTCGGTGCTGCGCCGGGACCGCTGACCGGTCAACCCGGGGCGGTTGCGCGGCCTCGGCTTCCGCGCTGTCCGGGCGATTGTGCGGCTTCGGCCTTCGTGATGTTCGGACGGTTGCGCGGCTCGGCTCTGTGCCATGTGGGCGGTCGCGCCTTTCAAGCCCTGCTTTTATCGGGGCGGCGCGTGGTTCGGCCCGCGCCCCCGGCTGGACACCGCGCGGCTCGGCCACCGCGCTGTTCCGGACGGCCGCCCAACTCAACCACCGCGCCGCCCGGACGGTCGCGCACCTGGGCCACCCGTGCGAACCATCGCGCCTCTGCCCGCACCCGGATCGAGCAGCCAGCGCCTGGCCCGGCCGGATGACCGCGCAGCCCGCCCCCGCACGACCCGGATGACCGCCCATCCGCCCGACCGCGCAGCTCAGCCCGGCTCGGCTCAGCCCGGCTCGGCTCGGCTCGGCTCGGCTCGGCTCGGACGCACGAGAAACCGCGCTCCACCCTGGTGGGTGAAGCGCGGATCCCGGAGGTCGAAGGCTATTGCTCCTCGAAGCGCTGGCGGAACCGTTCCTCCATGCGCTGGGTGAACGAACTCTTGCGGCTCGGCTGCTTCCCGCCGCTGCCCCCGCCCCCGCCGCTCGGTGCGTTCTTGCCGCTGCTCTCGCTGTGGCGCAGCGACGTGACGGCCAGCATGACCCCGAAGAACATCACGAGGAACCCGAGCACGCTGACCACCGGGATGTCGGCGACCCGCAGCACGGGCAGCACCACACCGAGCACCAGCAGCGCAACCCCCACGACGAAGAGGGCTATTCCCTGGACGCGCCGACGGCGCGCGGGACGGCGCAACCGGGTGCCACGCACCGTGGATGCGAACTTGGGGTCCTCGGCATAGAGCTCGCGCTCGATCTGGTCGAGCAGCCGCTGCTCATGCTCGGAGAGTGGCATCTTTCCTCCTCCGGCACAGCTGTCGCGGGCGCCGGGCCGCGCAACGTCCTGGACCCAATAGCCAACCCCAGGCGGGGTGGCACTGTCCAGGATACGAGCCCCGCGCTCGTCCGACTACCCGATCCCGGTTCCGGAACAGATCGAATCGGGGGAAAATCCCCTTCGGCCAGGATTGACGCTGGGTCACAGTGCCCGTTCGCACTCTCTGCCGCGGGTCCGTTGACCGTCCACGGATGTCCGGGGACGCCCATTCGCATCATCCCGGTGACTGTTCGTGACCGAATCGAGGGGGTCGGTGGCATGTCGTGCCGCTCGCTTGTGCGGCAGTGAGACGGAGGGCACGGTGCCCGGCGAGGGGAAGCGTGGGTTGGCACAGGATTCGGACGCGTTGAGCGAGTCGGCGCAGGATCCGGCCGGACCGGCGGCGGCCTGGACCAACCCGCGCTTCCCGGTACCAAGCCCCCACGAACCTCACCCGGACGAGGTGCCACGAGCCGGTGGTGACTCAAGCGCACCCTCCCCCCGCGACCTCGACGACCCCAGCGATTTCGACGGCAGGGGCGACATCGGGGACCTCGACGACGACGTCGGGGACAGCAGCGAGGCGGGCCGGACCGCCGCGGTACCGAAGCGCGAGCGGGCCACGTCGGCGGCCAGTTCCGCGTCGCGCCAGCGGGGCTCGGGGGAGGCGAAGGACAGCTGCTGGCCGTCGGCGTCGGTTTCCAGGGCTTCCAGGCGGACGCCGATCAGGCGGACCGGACCCGTGGGGGCATGCTCGGTCAGCAGGTCGACGGCAGTGTGGTGAATCTCGCGGGCAACGTCGGTGGCGACGGGCAGGGTGCGGGCGCGGGTGATGGTCTGGAAGTCGGCGAAGCGAACCTTGATCGACACCGTCCGCCCGCGCAGGGCGCGGGAACGCAGCGTGGCACCGACCCGCTCGGACAGCCGTAAGAGCTCCACCGCCAGCTCGGCGCGGTCGACGACGTCGACCTCGAAAGTGTGTTCCGCACCGATCGACTTCTCCGCCGTTTCCGGGACCACGGCTCGATCGTCGTGCCCATTGGCCAGCGCCCACAGGTGTTCGCCGGCCGCACGGCCCAGCGCGCGCCGCAGCCGGGCGGGCGGGGCCGTCGCGATGTCCGCGACGGTGGCCCAGCCGTGCCGCCGCACCACCTCCTCGGTCCGCTTTCCCACGCCCCACAGCGCGGACACCGGCAGCGGGTGCAGGAACGACAGCGTCTCGGCCGCCGGGACCACCACCATCCCGTCCGGTTTGGCCATGCCGGACGCGAGTTTGGCCACGAATTTCACCTTCGCCACCCCGACCGAGCAGGTGATCCCGTGCTCGGCCTGCACCCGCTCCCGGATCCGCGCGCCGAGCCGCGCCGGGGTCGACCCGAGCCGCCGCAATGCCCCGCCGACGTCCAGGAAAGCCTCGTCCAGGCTCAGCGGCTCGACGAGCGGCGTCAGTTCCCGGAAGATCCCCAGCACCCCGTCCGAGACCTCGCGGTACAACCCGGGCGTCGGCTGGAGGCAGACCAGCTGCGGGCACAACCGTTTCGCGGTGGCGAACGGCATGGCCGAGCGCACCCCGTACCGCCGCGCCGGGTAGCTGGCCGCGGCCACCACCGAGCGGGGCCCGCCACCGGACACCACCACCGGCCGGTCCACCAGCTCCGGACGGGTCCGCAGCTCACAGGACACGAAGAAGGCGTCCATGTCCACATGCAGGATCACGCATCCGGCATCGTCCGGCGCGGGCGCGCCCGCAGCGACACGGTAGCGGGCCATCCCGCTCGGCAGTTCGGTGTTTCTCCCCACCCCGGCGACGCTACCGGCCATCCCCGACAATTTCGGGGAGGACCAGGTCAGCGACCGAAAAGAGCCGGGTCAGCTCCGGCGGGCAATCGCGTGCAGCCGCCCGGCGACGTCGCGCAGGGCCGGGATCGCCGCCGCGGCAAGTTCGAAGTCCTCAAGTTCCTCTTCCCGCACCTCGCCGGGCACGATGTCGGCGATGACCCGATCGCCTTGCAACAGCGTGACTTCCAGGCCCGCGGCGACGAGCGCGTCGGTGAGGCCCGCGCTGTCGTAGCGGCGCAGCACCATGTCCCGCTCCCCCGGCACAACGCCGTCGGCGTCCGTGAGGAGCCGATGCGCGTCGGCGACCCGACCCGTGAGCGCGCGGTGCAGCACAGCCGCATTTCGATTGGCGACCAGCACCGACACTGCCCCGCCCTGGGCGACTGCAGCGGCGAGAGCGGCCAGGACGGCGCGCGGGTCGTCCACGACTTCGAGGAGACCGTGGGCGAGCACCAGGTCCGCAGAGCCCGCGGGTACGTGCGCAGCCAGCGCGTCGGAGTCGTCTGCGACAACGGTGATCCGCTGCGCGACGCCCTCTTCCACAGCCCGGCGAAGCAGCGTCGCACGCGCGTTGGGATTCGGCTCGACGACAGTGACCAAGCACCCAGCCGAAGCGAAGGGCACCGCCCAGCCGCCACTCCCGCCGCCGACATCGACGACGACCGGCTGCTCCACACCGCGCGCGCGGGCCGCGCGCAGCTCCGCTTCGAGCGCGCGGCGAACAGCACCCGAGCCCCGGGCAGCCACGATGTCCGTGTTCATGGCGGACAGGGTAGTGGCCGCCGGTCACGCGACGTGATCCGCGTGGGAGTCGTAGCGGCTTTCGCCACCTTCCGGACTACCGTCCGGGCGCGCGGGCCGTAGGCTGTGTCGAGTGCACACGGTCGCGGTTCTCAGCCTCAAGGGCGGTGTCGGCAAAACGACGGTAGCGCTCGGTATCGCCTCGGCCGCTCTCCGTAGGGGTACCCACGCCCTCGTCGCCGACCTCGATCCACAGGGCAACGCCACCACCTCGCTCGATCCGCCGTACACCGACGCGACGCTCGCCGACGTGCTGGAGACCCCCACGCGCGTGGTCCTCGAACGAGCCATCGCACCCAGCGTGTGGAGCGACCAGATCGACGTACTCGTCGGCGCGGAGGAGCTGGAGCAGCTCAACGAGCCCGACGCGGACGAGCGTCGCCTGGAGAATCTGTCGCGCGCGCTCGACGAGCTCCACCAGAACCCGCTTCACGAAGAGCCGTACGAGCTGGTGGTCCTCGACTGCCCACCGTCGCTCGGCAGGCTCACGAAGTCCGCGCTGGTGGCCGCCGACAGTGCGGTGATCGTCACCGAGCCCACCATGTACGCGGTCGCCGGCGCGCAGCGTGCCCTGGAAGCGATCGAGCGGATCAAGCAGGAGCAGAACCCCTCGCTGCGTCCGCTCGGAGTGCTGGTGAACAAGCTGCGCGTACGCTCGTACGAGCATCAGTTTCGGGTGGCCGAGCTGCGGGAGAACTTCGGGTCGCTGGTGATGCCCACCGCGATCCCGGACCGGCTGGCCGTGCAACAGGCTCAGGGCGCGTGCAGCCCGATTCACGAGTGGCACTCCCCTGGCGCCCAGGAGATCGCCCTGACGTTCAACATGGTGCTGGCGAAGATCCTCCGCTCGTCCCGCGCCGGACGGCACCGCGTCGCCGGCGATGAGGACGCTCCCGCGGAAGTGTCCGAGAACGCGGGCTGAGCCGTGCCCGAGGGCGACACGGTCTTCCTCACCGGGAAGCTACTCGACCGCGCACTGGCCGGAAAAACCTTGGTGCGCAGCGAATTCCGGCATCCCGCGCTGGCCACCGCAGACGTCAGCGGGCGCCAGGTGCTCGGGGTCCGGACGGTCGGCAAACACCTGTTCACCCGGTTCTCCGGCGGTCTCAGCCTGCACAGTCACCTGCGGATGGACGGCAGCTGGCGGATGCACCCGGTGGGCGCGAAGTGGCCGATGCCCGCGCACTACGCGCGGGTGGTGCTGCGGACCGCCGACATGGAGGCCGTCGGTTTCCGGCTGCACGACCTGGCCTTGCTGCCCACCGAAGAAGAGGCCGGACTCGTCGCACACCTCGGACCGGACCTGCTCGATCCACAGTGGACGGACGAGCACGCCGGAACCGCCGCGGCGAACCTGACCGCCCGGCCGGACCGGGAACTCGGCGACGCCCTGCTGGACCAGCGGGTGCTGGCCGGGGTGGGGAACCTGTACAAGACCGAGATCTGCTTCCTGCTCGGCGTCTCCCCGTGGACGCCGGTGTCCGAAGTGGACTCCGCGCGAGCGGTGGCGCTGGCGAGGAAGCTGCTGCTGACCAACGCCTGGCGGCACGAGCAGATCACCACCGGCGATTCTCGGAGGGGCAGGCGTACCTGGGTGTACGAACGCACCCGGCAGGGCTGCTTCCGCTGCGGCGGCGCGGTACTGGTGCGCACCCAGGGCGCCGCGGAGTATCAACGGCCCGCCTGGTTCTGCCCGCACTGCCAGCCCGGACCTGCGCCGTCGTGAGCACGCGGCGGCCTCGGGGCGGGGTGAGGGGGCGGACCGGGAAATGATGTTGCCGGACCGCTCGGTTCCCGGTTAGCGTGGCAGTACACGGGAAAGGAGGTGGTCCTAAGTTGTATTCACACAGGACTCGTGAGGTGGCTGTCCGCTAGCGGATGGCACGCGTAAGGGACTTTGAGCAGGGATACAACCCGAGCCACCTTCGGCTCATCGCCTGCTTCGCGTGCTGCCTGAGAGTGAAGACCAGGCAGTCATCGGGCTCCCGGGGTTCTCGAGCACCAGTCCGGCTCGGGCCTGGATGCATGACGGCATTCAGGAGGCACCCCGGGGGTTTCCCTTTTCCGGCACCGGGGTTTGGCCTCCGCGCTGGGGTTTGGCCTCGGCTCCGGGGTTTGGCCTGGGCGCTGGGGTTTGGCCTCCGCGCTGGAGGTCGCCTGGGCGTTGGGGTTCGGCCTGGGCTCCGGGTAGGCCTCCGCGCTGGAGTTCGCCTGGGCGCTGGGGCTGAGGATGGCCTCGGTACTGGGCTGAGGGCAGGGCGGTGCAGGTGGTGCGTGGGTCGGCCGTCCGCGCACGAGCCATGTTGTCCGTGCGTGAGCCAAGTCGTCCGCGTGAGCCAGGTTGTCCGTGCATGAGCCAGGTTGTCCGTGCGTGAGCCAAGTCGTCCGCGTGAGCCAGGTTGTCCGTGCGTGAGCCAAGTCGTCCGCGTGAGCCAGGTCGTTCGTGCACGAGCCAGGTCGCTGGTGCGCGAGCCAAACCGTCCGCGCGTGAGCCAGGTCCTCCATGCGTGAGCCAAGTCGTCCGCGCGCAGGCCAGGTCCTCCTTGCCTGGGCCGGGGTGTCCGTACGTGGGCCGAGCCTGTCCGCGCATAAGACCACATCTCATTTGGGGTTGTTGTGGGTCACAAGATCCAGCTTGACGGCTCGGCGGTAGCAGATCACTGCGCAGGCCAGCTGGGTGAAACCCAGGAAATGGGCGGCCTTGCGCTCGTAGCGG
>NZ_QZFV01000110.1:0-38873 GCF_003600245.1 Amycolatopsis panacis | reverse complement strand
CGTGACCCGGCAGTGGGCGATGCGGAGGTGTGTGCGACCACCTCGTAGCGTGCGCCGGACCGGTTTCGGGTCCGTGAAGGGACCCTTCACAGACTCAGAGTCCGTGAAGGGTCCCTTCACAGACCTCCACACCGACTTTGCCGGAACCCTGGCCTCTGCGTCCGTGAAGGGACCCTTCACGGACCAGGGCTCAGGGGCGCAGAGGCTCAGGGGGACCGGGGGCTCAGCGGAAGTCCGCGGCCAGCCGGGCGAAGTCGTCCAGCGCGCTCAGCGTCTCCGCCTCCGGCATCGTCTTGAGGAGGAGCAGGTACCGCTCCACGCCGGCTTCGGCGTACCGCTTGACGACATCGGGGTCCGCAGCGCCGCCGAAGACCGTGACCGGCACGTCGGTGCGGCCCTGCCCGGCCAGCCAGTCGCGGACGCGGCGGATCTCGTCGGCCGGGATGTTCCCGCGGGGAAGCCACCCGTCCCCGTGCTCGGCCAGCCGGCGCAGCGCGGCCGGGCTCTCCCCTCCGACGTAGATCGGCGGATGCGGTGCCTGCACCGGCTTGGGCCAGGCGAAGATCGGGTCGAAGTCAACGTACTCACCGTGGAATTCGGCCTGTTCCCGCGTCCAGATGGCTTTGAGCGCCTGGAGCTGTTCGTCCATCTTCCCGCCCCGGGTACGCGGATCGGTACCGTGGTTCGCCATCTCCTCCCGGTTCCAGCCCACGCCGACGCCGAAGGCCACCCGTCCGCGCGATATCAGGTCGAGCGAGGCGACCTCCTTGGCCGTGTGCAGGGTGTCGCGCTGGGCGAGCAGGGCGATCCCGGTCCCCAGCACCAGCCGCGAGGTGTTCACCGCAGCCGCGGTCAAGGCGACGAACGGGTCCAGCGTGCGGTAGTAGACCCGCGGCAGGTCGCCGCCGCCGGGGTACGGGCTCAGCCTGCTCGCCGGGATGTGCGAGTGCTCGGCCAGGAACAGCGAGTCCAGCCCGCGTTCTTCGAGCGCCTCGCCCAGCACGTCGGGCCGGATGCCTTCATCAGTGACGAACGTCGAGATGCCGAATTCCATGTTCTGTCCTACCGCACCGGCCGGGCGCGGTATTCCGCCGTGGGCCACGACTCACCCGATTGGTTCGCAAGGGTGCAAGATCGTCAGCTGCGAACAGGAGCCGCCGCATGTCCGTCCCGAAGATCGACTTCGAGCAGGTCTACCGAGGTACCCGCCCCGAAGATCCCGGGGGAACATCGGCGAGCAGCAGCCGGTGCTCGTCGCGCTCGAAGCGGCCGGCGGCTTCTCCGGCGAGGTCCTCGACATCGGCGGCGGACCCGGGGACGACGCGGCGTTCCTCACCACCCGCGGACACCACGCGACCGGGCTCGACAGCTCGCCGGCCGCGGTGACCGAAGCCCGCGCGAAAGGACTGGACATCTCCTTCGGACAAGCCGACGCGACCCGTCTCGACGGCTACGAAGGCCGGTTCGACAGCGCGCTCCACCACTGTCTCGACGAGGAAACCCGGCCCGCGCACCTCGCCGCGCTCGTGCGTGCGACGAGGCCCGGCGCGCGGCTGCACATTCTGTGTTTCCCCGACACGGTGCCGGAGAACTACCCGGTCCCGGACCGGGACCGACGATCACCCGGCCGGCGCAGGCGACCAACACCACCACGAAGACGCCGTCAGCAGGCTTGCGCCGGACGAGCCGGCGCCCGGCTTCAGCACGCTCACGACCGACGAGCGCGGCCGGGTGGTGCTGCCGTTGTGGCAGCTGACCGCGCTGCGGGCGTGACGGCTCAGACGTTGCGCCGGTACTGACCGCCGACCTCGAAGAAGGCTTCGGTGATCTGCCCGAGCGAGCACACCCGCGCGGCGTCCATCAGCACGCCGAACAGGTTGCCGCCGCGGGTGGCCGCCTCGCGTAGCGTCTTGAGCGCCTGCTGGGCGTCCTCCTGGTGGCGGTGCTGGAAGTCGGCGAGCCGGTCGAGCTGCGAACGCTTCTCGTCCTCGGTCGCGCGGGCCAGCTCAACCTCCACGTCGTCCTCGCCCGCCTTCGGGTTGCGGAAGGTGTTCACACCGATCAGGGGCAGCGAGCCGTCGTGCTTCTTCCGCTCGTACAGCAGCGATTCGTCCTGGATCTTGCCGCGCTGGTAGCCGGTCTCCATCGCGCCGAGCACACCGCCGCGTTCGGAGATCCGGTCGAACTCGGTGAGCACGGCCTCCTCGACCAGATCGGTCAGCTCGTCGATGACGAACGAGCCCTGCAGCGGGTTCTCGTTCTTCGACAGGCCCCATTCCTTGTTGATGATCATCTGGATGGCCATCGCCCGGCGCACCGAGGACTCCGTCGGCGTGGTGATCGCCTCGTCGTAGGCGTTGGTGTGCAAGGAGTTCGCGTTGTCATACAGCGCGCACAGGGCCTGCAGCGTGGTGCGGATGTCGTTGAAGCTCATCTCCTGCGCGTGCAGGGACCGGCCCGAGGTCTGCACGTGGTACTTGAGCTTCTGCGACCGCTCGTTCGCGCCGTAGCGCTCACGCATCGCGACCGCCCAGATCCGCCGCGCCACCCGGCCGAGCACGGAGTATTCCGCGTCCATCCCGTTGGAGAAGAAGAACGACAGGTTCGGCGCGAAATCGTCGATGTTCATCCCGCGCGCGAGGTAGGACTCCACGTAGGTGAAACCGTTGGCGAGGGTGAATGCCAGCTGGGAAATCGGGTTCGCACCGGCTTCGGCGATGTGGTAGCCGGAAATCGAGACCGAGTAGAAGTTGCGTACCCCCTGCTCGATGAACCATTCCTGGATGTCGGCCATCATGCGCAGGCTGAATTCAGTGGAGAAGATGCAGGTGTTCTGCCCCTGGTCTTCTTTGAGAATGTCGGCCTGCACCGTGCCGCGGACGTTCTTCAGCGCCCACTCGCGCAGCCCGGCGGCCTCGGCCTCGTCCGGCTCCCGGTCGTGCTCGGCGCGGAATTCGGCCAGCTTCTGGTCGACCGCGGTGTTCAGGAAGAACGCGAGAATGGTCGGCGCCGGGCCGTTGATCGTCATGGACACCGAAGTGTTCGGCGCGGTCAGATCGAATCCGTCGTAAAGCGCCTTCATGTCCTCCACTGTCGCAATGGAGACGCCGGAGGTGCCGACCTTGCCGTAGATGTCCGGCCGGGTGTCCGGGTCGTGCCCGTACAGGGTCACCGAATCGAACGCGGTGGACAGCCGCTTGGCCTCGGAATCGGCGGAGAGCAGCTTGAACCGGCGGTTCGTGCGGAACGGGTCGCCCTCGCCGGCGAACATCCGCGCCGGGTCCTCCCCGTCCCGCTTGAACGGGAAAACGCCCGCGGTGTACGGGAAATAGCCAGGCAGGTTCTCCCGGCGGAGGAACGAGAGCAGCTCACCGGATTCGGTGTAGCGCGGCAGCGCCACGCGCGGGATCCGGTTGCCGGACAACGTGTCGCGCCACAGCTGGGTGTGCAGCTCCCGATCGCGGACCTTGACCACCAGCTCGTCGCCGCGGTAGTCCTCGGCCAGCGCACGGAACCGTTCGAGCAGCTTCGTCGACTCACCGTCCACATCGGACTCGGCGGCGGCGAGCAGCCCGTCGATCGCGTCCGTGCTCGCGTCCACTTCGGACAGCGCCGCCCGCGCCTCGGCGAGGTGCTCGCGCTTGCGGAGCGCGGCGACCTGCTTGCCGGTCTGCTCGTGGTAGTCCCGCAGCGCGCCCGCGATCTCGGACAGGTAGCGCGCCCGGCTGCCCGGGATGATCGTGCTCGCGTCGGTGGAGACCTTGCCGGTCACCTCGGGCAGCATGCCCGCCGACACCGACAGGCCGCGCCCGGCGAGCTGGTCCCGCAAATGCTGGTACAACGCGGTAACGCCGTCGTCGTTGAACTTCGCCGCGCTCGTGCCGTACACCGGCATGTCCTCGGGAGCGGAACCGAAGGCCTCCCGGTTGCGCACGATCTGGCGGGCGACGTCGCGACGCGCGTCCTCGGCGCCTCGGCGCTCGAACTTGTTGATCGCGACCGCATCGGCGAAGTCGAGCATGTCGATCTTCTCCAGCTGCGACGCGGCGCCGAACTCGGGCGTCATCACGTACAGCGATTCGTCCACGTAGTCGACAATGCCCGCGTCGCCTTGGCCGATCCCGGGCGTTTCCACGATCACCAGGTCGTACCCGGCTGCCTTGCAGGCCAAAATGGACCCGCGGAGCCCGGCCGGGATCTCACCGGAAGTGGTACGCGTGGCCAGCGAACGGAAGTACACCGGGGAGCCGGCCAGGCAGTTCATCCGGATCCGGTCGCCGAGCAGCGCGCCGCCGCCCTTGCGCCGCGACGGGTCCACCGCCAGCACCGCGATCCGCAGCTTGTCCTCCTGATCCAGGCGGAACCGGCGGATCAGCTCGTCGGTGAGCGAGGACTTGCCCGATCCCCCGGTCCCGGTGATCCCGAGCACCGGGACCTGCCGCCCGCCCGCGGCCTCGGCGATCGCGGTGTGCCACCGTTCGGGCAGGTTCTCCCGCTCCAGCGCGGTGATCACCCGCGCGAGCGCCGCCACGTCACCGGAGAGCAGCTTGTCCACCGACGCCGGCGGCTGCGTGGACAGATCGCTGTCACAGGCCTCGATCATCCAGTTGATCATGCCCGGCAGGCCCATCTCGTAGCCGTCCTCGGGCGAGAAGATCCGGGCCACGCCGCGGGAGTGCAGCAGGTCGATCTCCTCGCGCACGATGACGCCGCCCCCGCCGCCGAACACCTTGATGTGCCCGGCTCCGCGTTCGGCCAGCAGTTCCACGAGGTAGCTGAAGTACTCGACATGCCCGCCCTGGTAGGCGGAGATCGCCACACCCTGCACGTCCTCCGCGATGGCCGCGGTGGCCACCTCGTCGACCGAGCGGTTGTGCCCCAGGTGCACGACCTCGGCACCCTGGGACTGCAGGATCCGGCGCATGATGTTGATCGAGGCGTCATGGCCGTCGAACAGGCTCGAGGCCGTGACGAACCGGACCGGGTTCTTCGGACGGTACAGATCCTTGCCGCTCATCTCTCCAAAATACTCGGACTTCCTACTATCGGATACCCGATCTGCGGTGACCGAGATCTCATCGCCGGGTTGACAGCGCGGCCCCGGGCGCCATATTCAACCAATCAGTTAATCAACCAGATGATTGAGTACCGATGCCGACGGATCAGCTGAGCAGTACCTTCGCCGCACTGGCGGACCCCACCCGACGGGCCATCCTCGCCCGGCTCGCCCACGGTGAGGCGAGCGTGAGCGAGCTGGCCGAGCCGTTCGAGGTGAGCCTGCAAGCGGTGTCGAAGCACCTGAAGGTGCTGGAGCAGGCCGGGTTGATCAGCCGCGGCCGCACCAGGCAGTGGCGCCCGTGCCGGCTCGATGCCGCCCCGCTCGCCGGGGTGGCCGACTGGGTCGGGCAGTACCGGCAGTTCTGGGAGACCGGTTTCGACCGGCTCGGCGAACACCTGCAGCAGCTGCGGCGGACCGGGGAGGAGCACGAAAAATGACCGAGGACGACCTGACCATCGTGCGCGTTTTCGACGCGCCGCCAGAGCTGGTGTTCCGCGCGTGGACCGAGCCGGAGCAGCTGGCGAACTGGCTCGGCCCGCAGAAGTTCCGGGCTTCGGAAGTAGCGACCGACCCCCGGCCCGGCGGCGCCTGGCAAGGCCGGATCACCAGCGCCGAGTACGGCGTGGACCGCCGGATGAGCGGGGTCTACCGCGAGGTGGACCCCGCCGTCCCGGCTGGTGTTCACCTTCCGGTGGGCGGAACCGGACGACGAGGTGGGCGAGACCGTCGTGACGATCACCTTCGCCGGCCGGGACGGCAAGACGGAGATGACCTTCCACCAGGCCCCGTTCCCGAACGCGGCGGAGCGCGAAGGGCACCGGCACGGCTGGCAGTCCGGCTTCGAGGACCTCGCCGCGACACTGGCGGAAGGCCGATGACCGCCGCCCCGTCCGAGATCATGTCCGAAAAGGACTGACACCTCGCGCGCGAAGCATTACAGCGCAAGGAGAAGGAACTTACGAGTTCGCCGCCCCTGAGGCGCCCAGCAGCCGGCGGCGGCACGGCGAGTACTGCACTGCCGAGGCGTCCGCCGGGTCACTGCAGCGGTGACCCGGCGGACGCGTCAGTGGGCGTTGGCGTTCGCGTTGGCCGCGCGCAGCGCGATCCACTGCCGCATCGCGTACTCGACGAGCGTGATCAGCGTCTGCTTCGTCGACTCGCGTTCCCGGGCGTCGCAGCGCACGATCGGCACGCTCGGGTCGATCGAGAGGGCTTCCCGCACGTCGTTGATATCGTGCTCCAGCACCCCGTCGAAGGTGTTCACGCCGACGATGTAGGGCAGCCCGCGATCCTCGAAGAAGTCGATCGGCGCGAACGAGTCGGCCAGCCGCCGGGTGTCGGCCAGCACGACCGCGCCGATCGCCCCGCGCACCAGGTCGTCCCACATGAACCAGAACCGCTGCTGGCCCGGGGTGCCGAACAGGTACAAGATCAGGTCCGCGTCGAGCGACACCCGGCCGAAGTCCATGGCGACCGTGGTGGTCGTCTTGTTCGGGGTCTGGTCGAGGTTGTCGATGCCGCGGCTGGCGTCGGTCATCATCGCCTCGGTGGTGAGCGGAACGATCTCCGACACCGAGCCCACGAACGTCGTCTTTCCCGCCCCGAAGCCGCCCGCGACCACGATCTTCGCCGATGTCATGGTCGGGGGTGCGGTTTCCCGCGGTGCCTTAAAGCCGACGGAGTCCACTCAAAACCCTTTCCATCAACACCAAGTGTGCTTCTGCGCCGTCCTGGCCCGAGATCGTCCGGTGCACGGTGACCAGGCCCGCGTCGGCGGCATCACTGATCAGCACTCTCGCCACCCCGAGCGGCACCCGCAGTGCCGCGGCGATCTCGGCCACCGAACGTGGAGTCCGGCACTCTTCCATGATCGAGACGCTCTCGATCTGTTCTGCGGCCGCCTCGGGGAAGCCCCCCGCGGCGACGTGGTCCTGGGTGGAGATCAGGGTCTCCAGCTCGAGCGCGTAGTTCGCCCGGGTGCGCCCGCCGGTGAGAGCGTACGGCCGCACGATGGCCGTCTCCTCGACCGGGTCCACCCGTTCCGGGGCCCGGGTGAACGCGGCGGGCACGGTGAACTCGCCGCTCGGCGGGCCGGGATCGAAGAGCCCGCCAGGTCTGGGGCCGTCGGAATCCGTACTGCCCGGTGGCGAGGCGAGAGAGGTCACACCTTCTCCTAGATCGGCCGGCGGGGGTGCCGCCTGCGGTTCCGCTGCCGCCACGGGCGCGTGGCCCGCGTACGGTGGGAGGGACTGAGGTTCCATGGGTTCCGGGGCATCCTTGCCCGCTTTCTTGCGCTTGCGGCGCGCACGGCCCGAATCGAGGCTGAAGCCGTTGAAGACGTCGGCGATGGTGCCGTCGTCTTCGGCGGACCGAGCGTCCCCGTGCAGGGGCTCGCCACCGCCGGGAGGCTCCTCGCCGAACAATCCGGACCCCTGACTCATCGCGCCATCATCCCACCGGTTCGCCGATCAGCGAACCGCCCGCGCCCTGCAGCTGCGCGCGCAGTTCCGGGGTGAGAATCTGGCCGACCCGGTCCACCAGCATGGTCATCTCGTAGGCGACCTGGCCGATGTCGCAGTTCGGCGCGGCGAGGATGGCCAGGCAGGAACCGTCGCTGATGGACATCAGCACCATGATGCCGAGTTCCATCTCCACCACGGTCTCGCGCACCGAGCCCGCCTCGAAACACCGGGCCGCGCCCTGGGTCAGGCTGACCAGCCCGGAGGCCACGGCGGCGAGCTGGTCGGCCCGGTCCAGCGGCAGCCGGTCGGAGGCGGTGAGCAGCAGCCCGTCGGCCGACACCACGACCGCGTGCGCGACTCCGGGAACCCGCTCGGCGAAGTCGTTCACCAGCCAGCCGAACTGGTTCTGCTGCGGCTGGGCCGCATTCGGCGAGGTCATTCACCCTCCAGTGTTTCGTGGTTCTTCTCGGCGCCCTGCGCGGTGCGGTGGCGGCCACGCTGGATACCCTGCTGGAAACTGCTCAGGCGGCCACGCACGTCGTGCGCGTCGCGGGACGGACGGCTGGGCACCACCCCGGAAGGCGGCGGTGCGCTGCCCGGGAGGAGCTGTTCTCCCCGGCGACGCCGGGGCAATCCTGCCGAAGTGAACGAAGCGGGGGCAGACTGGGACACCGCATCCACGGTCCGCCAGCCCTCATCCGACCCGAACGTCCACTCGGATTCGCCCTTTCCGCCCCCCGCCCCGGCCACCGGGGCGGAAACCTGCCCCGGATCGACCGCGGCAGGTCCCGGCGGTACCTCGGACGCCCCCCGCCGCCGGGTCGGCAAGCTGCCCGGCCGCTCCGGCCGTCCGGCGGGATCCGGGATGACGCCCTGGTCCGGACCGTCCGGGTGGGTGGTGTCGTCGCCGGCGGTGCCGGACGGCCGGCCGGTCCGCGCCGGATCACCCGGCTGTCCGGCAGGGGCTCCGGTCAGGCCGGACGGCTGGGCAGTCCGGTCCTGGTCACCGGGCTGTCCGGCAGCGTCACCCGACAACCCCGCAAGACCGGATGGCTGAAGGGCTTCCGTCCGCCCGGCCGGGGTGCTCCCCGGCACGCCGGTGAAACCGGACGGCTGAACGGTGGGGTCCGAATCATCCGGCTGCCCGGCGGGCACGGCCCCGGGCGCAGCAGTGAGACCGGCCGGCTCAAGGATCTGATCCGGACCGGGCGGCTGTCCGGCAGGAACGCCGTCGCTCGGCGGCCCGGTGAAGCCGGACGGCTGCAGAGCCTGGTCCGAACCACCCGGCTGCTCGGCCGGAGCACCGGTGAAGCCGGTCGCCTGGACGGCTTGGTCCGAACCACCCGGCTGACCAGCTTCGTCCGCCGACCCCGCGAGACCGGACGGCCGTACGGCCCGCTCCGATCCGCCCGGCTGCGCGGCAGAGGCGCCATCGTCCGAAGCACCGCCCGAACCGAACGGCGGCACGGCCTGCTCCGGACCATCCGGCTGACCGGCGGAAACGCCGTTCTCCCCGGGCCGAGCCGACGCGGTCCCGGACATCTCCGGACCGGCTTGCGGGGAATCGGAACGTCCGTCGCCCGACGGCTGGTTCGCCGCATCGCGCGACGGGAGCCGGAAGTACCCGGTGCCGGCTGCTTCGTCCGCGGGGTGCGCCGGGGCGTCCTCCGGTCCGGTCGTGGCGCCGTCCACCGTCGCGGTGTCGTCCGCGGACTGGTCCGGACCACTTTCCGCGCGGGACGGATCGTCTCCGGCCGGGGTCTGGCCGCGGTTGCCCGTGAACGCCGCCGCCACGCGTGACCGGCCGTTGTCCGGCGGGGTGCCGTCGGTGGCAGGGGTGCGGCCGGGTTCCTCGCCCGGCTCCGTGACATCCCGGGCCGGGGTGAACGCGGTCGGGAACAGCGATCCGCCACCGATGGATCCCGGCGGGGCGGGTGAGGTGGCACCCGGGGTCCGCCGGGGCATCGCCGTGGGACGTTCCGGGCGATCCGCCTCGTCCGGCCGACCCTGCGAGGCAACCCCGGCAGCGTCCGATGTGGACTGCGTACCCGGCGCCGACGTGGAGCCCGGTGTGCCTGCCCCGGCCACCGAAGACGGTGAAGACCCGGCCTGGCCCGTCGGCTCACCCCAGGTCGGCGCAGCCCCGGATCCGCCCGGCGCGTACCCGGACCGGTCGGCAGATTCACCCGATGACCCGGCCTCAGCCTGGCCCGGCTGCCCCACGGCGCTGGTCCGGCCCGCCTGCTCGGCCGGCGACCCGGCACCGTCCCGGCTCGGCAGCGACCCAGCACCAGCCTCATCCGGCTGCAGCCCGGCACCAGCCCAACCCGACTGCTCACCCGACGACCCGGCACCGGCGCGGCCCGGCAACCCCGCGCCGGCCTCACCCGACGACTCGGCACCGGCCTCACCCGGCTGCGACCCGCCACCGGCAAGACCCGCCCGTTCACCGGGCACACCGCCACCAGCGCGACCCGGCCACCCGGCACCGGTCCGGCCCGGCTGCTCACCCGGCGCACCACCGCCGGTCCACCCGAGCCGCTCGCCCAGGGACCCGGCACGACCGGGCTCCTCGCCCGCCGGTACCGAACCCGTCGAGCCCGAACCCGTCGGCCCTTGCTGCCCGGCCCATCCCGAAAGCAGACCCGGCACGCCACCGGCCGAGGGGACCGTCCCGGCGGGCCGCTCCCCCGGAACCGGAACGTCCGGCGCCGCAGGGGTGAAGCCCACCACCCCACCCGGCTGCTCCGCCGCACCGGATTCGCGGACCGCCTGGCGGCCGCGGTTCACGCCGCGCTGGAAGCTGGTCAGCCTGCCGCGGATGTCCGACGGGTCGCGGACCGGGAGTTCCGGCTTGTCCTGGTCCGGTTCCGGCGTCACCGCGTCCGGGGTCGCGCTGCCGGGCAGCAACTGCTCGCCGCGACGGCGCCGGGGCAGGCCCACCTTGGTGAACGCGGTCGGCGCGGACTGGGTGACCGCCTGGACCGTGCGCCAGTTCTCGTCGCTGGCGAAGTCCCAGTTGCGCTCGTCCTGTTCCGGTGTGGTGACCGGGGCGACGTCCGCGGGAGCAGCTGCCGGCGCCGCTTCGGCGGGCTCGGCGGACGGGGCGGGCGAACGGAACCACGCCGAGAGCATTTCGTCGAAGATCGGCGTGTTCTCGATCGTCGTCTCGGCCGCGGACGGCGGCGGCACCTCGGGCACCTGCTGCGCAGCCTGACTCCACCAGTCGCTGAGGGTGCCGCCCGCGGCCGCGGCGAACAGGTCCTTGCCCGCGGGCAGCGCACCGGCCCGCTCGTCGCGCGGGGGTTCCGGCGGCGGGGGCGGCGGCGTCTCCGGACGCGGCGGGGGCACGTTCACGATCTGCGGGAGCTGCGGCGGAGGCGGCGGGGCCTGCTCGTCCCGCGGAATCGGGCTGAACAGCGCCGTTCCGGAGACTTCCAGATCCGACGGCGGACGCGCGCCGTCGACCGGGCGGCCCGCGGTGGGCGGGAGCATGCCGGGCCGCGTGGCCCCGTTGGCCGGACGCTGCCGGCGCGGCAGTCCGGACGAGGTGGCCGCCCCGGCGGGCATACCGGCGATCGGGCCGGTCTCTATGACCGACCCGCCCATCACCAGCTCCGGCGGGACCACCACCGTCGCCCGCACCCCGACGATGTCCTTGCCACCGTGCAGCGAGACGCCGATGCGGTGCCGCCCGGCAAGGCGGCCGACCACGAACAGGCCCATCCGGCGCGAGGTGGCGAGGTCGACCGAGCCGGAGTCGGTGAGCCGGCCGTTGGCCTCCACCACCTCGTACTCGTTCATGCCGATGCCCTTGTCGAGGATGTCGACGTTGAGCGAACCGTCCTCGGCCAGCCGCGTCGCGACCGTCACCTGGGTCTCCGGGGCGGAGAACGCGGTCGCGTTGTCCAGCAGCTCCGCGACCAGCCGCTGCACGTCGCTGGCGGCGAACCCGACGATCTTCACCGCCGGCGGGTGCTGCACGGAGACCCGCTGGTACTGCTCGATCTCCGAGACCGCGGCGCGCAGCACGTCGCGCACCGCGACCGGCTGCCCGGACCGGCGGCCCGGCTCGGCGCCGGAGAGCACCATCAGGTTCTCGTTGTTGCGCCGCATCCGGGTGGCGAGGTGGTCGAGCTGGAACAGCGTGGCGAGCTGGTCGGCGTCCTCCTCGTCGCGTTCGAGCCGCTCGATCAGCTGCAGCTGCCGCTGCACGAGGCTCTGGCTGCGCCGCGACAGGTTCACGAAGACGCTGCTGTACCCGGCCCGCATCGCGGCCTGTTCGGTGGCGAGCCGCAATGCCTGGCTGTGCACCTTCTCGAACGCGCGCGCCACTTCGCCGACTTCGTCCTGCACCTGCACCGGGACCGGGGCGACCTCGACGCTCTGCGCGCGGCCCTCCTGGATGTTGCGCACCGCGTCCGGCAGGTCCTTCTCCGCCACGTCGAGTGCGCTGCGCCGCAGCGTGTTCAGCGACCGCAGCAGCTGACGGCTGATCACGAACACCACGGCCACGGCGACGGCGAGCGCGGCGAACAGCAGCACGGCGAGCAGGCCGGCGCTGCTGCTGGCGTCCTCCACGAGCGAGCGGGAGGCGGCGGTGAGTTCGACGGTCATCCGCTTGCCGACCTCGCCCAGCTGCGCGGTGACCGCCTCCGAGGCGGCGCCCCACCCGGGCGCGGACAGCTGGCGCAGCCCGGTGCCGTTCGCGGCACCCTGGTCGCCGAGCGCGAGACCGGCCATCCGCTTGACGTCGTAGGCGGTGTCCGGCTTGAGCGTGCTGTCGAGATCCTGCCGCTGCGGCGCGGTGGCGGAGGCGGTGAAGTCGGCGATGCGGTCGTCGTAGCGCAGCTGAGCGTCACGCACCTTGCTCAGCTGCTGCTGGGTGAGGGAACCGCCGGCGATGCCGTAGGCCACGATCGCCTGCGTGACCGACGCCTGCTCCTTCGCGGCCTCCAGATCGTGCAGCGCGGCCGGGGTGCTGCCCAGCGCGTCCGCGCTGACGCCCGCGGAGACCGCGGTGTCCGCGGCGATCAGCGCGGTGGTCACGGCGGTGTAGTCGTCCACGACCTCGGCCGCGTGCAGCAGCCCGGCGCCGACCTGCTGGCGGATCACGGCGATCTCGTTGACCTGCGCCGTCGCCGAGTTCACCGCGCCGGAGAGGCTCGAACCGTCCGGGCCCGCCCGCCCGGCCGCCTCGGTGAAGGGACCGATCGCCGCGTCGGTGGCCGCGCGCGCCGACTTCAGCTCGGGGGTGACGCCGGAAGTGCCCGCGGTCAGCTGCGCCGCGGTCAGCGTGCGCTCGCGCTGCAGGCCGTCGGTGAGGGCGCGCAGCTGCGCGCTCAGCATGACCAGCCGGTCGACCCGCTGGTAGTCGCTCGAGCGGCTGACCTGGCCCACGATCGCGGTGATGCCCAGTACCAGGGCGAGCACGATGGGGACCAGCGTGACGGCGGACAGCTTGACCGGCAGGCTCCAGTCCCGCCACCGCATCGCCGCCCGCCAGCCGGACGGTCCGCTCGGCTGTCCGGCCGGCTTCTCCACAGGCACGTGGCCTTCTCCTGCAACGGTCACGAAGGTGACTCCCTGTCCGGCGTCGTGGCTGCCACCCGAGCGCGCCCGGGGTGGGGGGTGCGGTCCACGGTGTTCCACCGACCCGCATGATCGACCGGGGTCAGGCCCGACCGCGCGGATCCGGCGCGGTCCCGGCAGGCTGGTGACTTCCCGGGACTCTGCACGTGCACGGCGCAAGTTGCGTACTGCACGGCGGTGGTCGAGATCAACTTGACGAAGCCTTATCGATCGCTGCGGTCAGCTGGGCCAAGAAATCGTACACCAATCCCGGATGAAGTTATTGTCTTCCATCGCGCCCGGCTGACCAGGGAAAATAGCCGGATCCCCGCCGATCGCGAAGCGGAGTTTCGCGATCGGGCCCGCCGCCGGCAATTCTGGTTACCCGGCGCACCGGACGGCCTTGGCGCCTGGTCACCCGATTAGCCCACGGAGGGTAGTCGCATCCCCCATCAGATCTACGCTGCGTGCCCCCATTGGGTTGTACACCCCGGAAGATGAACCCGATGTTGTGGAGATGCAGCGACTCGCCGCACGACCCGGTGATTTCTGACGGCCTCCCACCACTCCGCGGTAATCTCCCGCGGACCACTCGGCGGCACCGCGGCGGCCATCCGGCCCAACACTACCCCGCGTCACCATCGCGGCGGTCGGAGCAGCGTACCGCCCGCCATTTGCCGCAACGACTCGGCGCCGCGGCAACACCCCGTGACATTTCCACTCACTATTCCGAGTGATCCGGTCGTGATCTTCCGAAAAGCCCGCATTCCCGGTATTTTCCGGCCGGAATCGAATTCCCCGCGGACCCCGGCAACCGGCTTTTTCCGCCGACGGCGGGCGTCGTTAGTATGGCCGCCTCCCCGTCCGCAAGGGCGATCCGGGTGTCATCCGAACGAGGCCCGGTCCACCCCCGCACCCCGACCACGGGCGCAAGTTGCCGGAGGCAGCCCATGCACAACGTCGCGCGCACCCCAGCGCCGGCCACTCCGCTCGAGGAGACCGGCCGGCTACCGGCCCTGTTCGACCAGGACGGCGGCGCG
Organism: Amycolatopsis panacis; assembly: GCF_003600245.1. Lineage (NCBI taxonomy): Bacteria > Bacillati > Actinomycetota > Actinomycetes > Pseudonocardiales > Pseudonocardiaceae > Amycolatopsis > Amycolatopsis panacis. Next base: position 24,741 of record NZ_QZFV01000110.1, on the reverse strand, counting down.
TTCGAGGAGCCCCGGGAGCCCGGCCGTGGCCCGGACTTCGACCTGATCCAGCGCAGCCCGGAGTTCCGCACGCTGCGCAGGCGGTTCCGCGGGTTCGTCTTCCCGATGAGTGTGGGCTTCTTCGCCTGGTACCTGCTCTACGTGGTGCTCGCCGCGTACGCGAACGACTTCATGAGCACCCCGGTGTTCGGCCTGGTCAACGTCGGCATGCTGCTGGGCCTCGCGCAGTTCGTCACGACCGCGCTGATCACCTGGCTCTACTCCCGCTTCGCGCACCGGCAGGTGGACCCGCGCGTGGCCGAGCTGCGGGAACGGGCCGCCGTGACGGAAGGAAAACCTCTGTGACCACCCTCCTCGCCGCCGGCTCGCACGAGAACAACCCGGTGGTGAACATCGTGGTGTTCGCGGTGTTCGTCGCGATCACCCTGTACGTGGTCTACCGCGCGGGCAACCGCCGGTCCTCCACCTCCCACTACTACACCGCGGACAGCTCCTTCTCCGGACGGCAGAACGGCATCGCGCTGTCCGGCGACTTCCTGTCCGCCGCCTCGTTCCTCGGCATCGCCGGCGCGATCGCCATGCACGGCTACGACGGGTTCCTCTACTCGATCGGCTTCCTGGTCGCCTGGCTGGTGGACCTGCTGCTGATCGCCGAGCTGCTGCGCAACACCGGCCGGTTCACCATGGGCGACGTGCTCAGCTTCCGGATGAAGCAGCGTCCGGTGCGCGCCGCCTCGGCGACCTCGACGCTGGTCATCTCGTTCTTCTACATGCTCGCGCAGATGGCGGGCGCGGGCGGGCTGATCGCGCTGCTGCTGGACGTGCACACGAAGCTCGGCCAGGCGCTGGTGATCATGGTGGTGGGCGTGGTGATGGTCGCCTACGTGCTGGTCGGCGGGATGAAGGGCACCACCTGGGTGCAGATCATCAAGGCCAGCATCCTGCTCGTGGCGAGCACGCTGATCACCGTGTTCCTGCTCGGCAAGTTCGGCTTCAGCTTCTCGAACCTGCTCTCCGCGGCGACCGAGCACAGCCCGATGGGCAAGCAGCTGCTGGAACCGGGCGGCTCCTACGGCAGGAACGGCACCACCAAGCTCGACTTCGTCTCGCTGTCGCTCGCGCTGGTGCTGGGCATCGCCGCGCTGCCGCACGTGCTGATGCGGTTCTACACCGTGCCGAACGCCACCGAGGCCCGCCGCTCGGTGGTCTGGGCCACGGTGTGCATGTTCATCTTCTACCTGTGCACGCTGGTGATCGGCTTCGGCGCGGCCGCGCTGGTCGGCACGGACGAGATGAAGTCGGCGCCGGGCGGGGAGAATTCCGCGGCGCCGCTGCTGGCCCTGCACGTGGGCGGGACGGTGCTGCTCGGCATCATCTCGGCGGTCGCCTTCGCGACCATCCTGGCCGTGGTGGCCGGGCTGACCATCACCGCGTCCGCCTCGTTCGCGCACGACGTGTACGCGAACATCTTCAAGAAGGGCAAGGCGGAGCCGGCCGACGAGGTGCGGGTGGCCCGCCTGACCGCGGTGGCGATCGGCGTGCTCGCGATCCTCGGCGGCATCCTGGCGAACGGGCAGAACGTGGCGTTCCTGGTCGCGCTCGCGCTCGCGGTGGCCGCCTCGGCGAACCTGTCCACGCTGCTGTATTCGCTGTTCTGGAAGCGGTTCAACACCACCGGCACCCTGTGGGCGATCTACGGCGGGCTGGGCGCGTGCGTGCTGCTGGTGCTGTTCTCGCCGGTGGTGTCGGGTGCGCCGGACTCGATCTTCCCGCACGCGGACTTCCAGTGGTTCCCGTTGAAGAACCCGGGCCTGGTGTCCATCCCGTTCTCGTTCCTGTGCGGAGCGCTCGGCACCTTCGCCGGCCGGGGTAAGGCGGACCCGGCCAAGCACGCGGAGATGGAGGTCCGGTCGCTGACCGGGATCGGCTCCGGCACCTGAGCACGGCGACGGCCCCGGCGTGCCGTTCGCTCAGAAGATGTCCTGGCTCGCCTGCACGCGGTGGGTGACCCGGCGTTCGACGACGAAGGACACGAACGGCACGCAGCCGGCGAGCAGCACCAGCACCGTGCTCTTGATCGACCAGCGGGCCTTGATCGCCAGGTCGATGGTGAGCACCAGGTAGATCATGTACAGCACGCCGTGGATCGGCGAGTACACCGCGGCGGGCGTGGAGTTGCCGAAGCCGTACTCGACGACCATGGTCACGCACAGCGCGAGCAGGCCGACACCGGTCACGTACGCGCTGGCGCGGAACCGGGTCAACGCGCCGGTGGTCTTCGCCGGGCGGCTCGGGGCTGCACCTTCGGTGCTGGTCGTCATGGGGGCGTCCTCACTTCGGCGGGCGTTCAGGACTGCTGGTCGCGGGCGTGGAGCTCGCGCAGGTAGCGGTTGTAGGCGGCGAGTTCGTCGTCCTCGCCCTCGGGCAGCGGGGCGGGCACGGTCACCGGCCTGGCGGGCGCGGGTGCGGCCGGTTCGGCCTCCTCGCGGGCACGCAGCTTCTTGATCCGCCAGAACATGAAGGCCGGGAACAGCCCGAACAGCGGCCATTGCAGCACGTAGCCGAGGTTCTGGAAGGTGCCGCTGGCGGACATGAACCGGTCCCATTGCCACCAGGCCAGCCCGCAGCACAGCGCGAGGCTCGCCGCGCACGTGGCGGCGATCGCGAGCCGCCGCCCGAGCTGGGACGGGGCCGGGCCGGGTTCTGCTGGCACGGCTTCGACGCTAGCACTGGCCGCGTTCCCGCTCTCTGAGAGGCGGCCCAGCTGTGGCGGCCGCCCCATCCCGGGTGGGTCAGCCCGCCTGGGCCTGCTGGGCGGATTTCGCGTAGCCGTCGGCCAGGCCGAACACCTTCTGCGCGTATTCGGTCGAGTTGTTATACGAGAGCACGCCCGCCCACCAGCCGGCCGGGCTCGCCATGTTGCGCCCGCCCGCGCACAGGTAGCGGGCCGCGGCGAGGGCCGCGTCGTCGATCTGCTGCGGGTCGCCGAGGCGGTCGCCGTTGCCGTCGGACGCCCACTTCATCCACGTGCTCGGGATGAACTGCATCGGACCGACCGCGCGGTCGGCCACCGGATCGCCGTCGAACCGGCCGCCGTCGGTGTCGCTGATCGCGCGGACGCCGGCCGAACCGTCCAGCGGCACACCGATGATCGGCTTCGAGGGACGGCCGTCGGCGCCGAGCACCGCGCCGCCGTACTGGCCGTGGTTGGACTCGATGCGGCCGATCCCGGCCAGCGTCGCCCACGAGATGTGGCAACCGACGTCGGTGGCACGCATCGCCAGCTCAGCGTTGCCGTACGCGTGCAGCGCCCGCGCCGGGATCCCGGTGGCCCCTGCGACCTTTCCGGCCCAGGCGTCGAGCGGGTCGCCGCCGGAGGGGCGGGCTGACTGTGGTGTGGTGCCCTGGTCGGCACCGCCCGCGACGACCGCGCTCACCGGCGCGATCGAGCCTGGCTGCACATCCACCGCTTTCACGCTCAACGCCGGGATGTCCGTGGTGGTCGGGCTCGCCGCGGGCGCGGACGCCCTGGTCACGAACCAGATTCCACTGGCGGCCACGGTGAGCACCCCGGCCGCCACCCCGAGCCGCACGGCGAGCGCGGCCCCGGGCCGGCGTACCCGGGACGGGGCCGCGGTCTCGGCCGGCTCGACGTCGGGGGTCTGTCCGGTGACGGGCACGAACTCCGGTCCTCCAGCATGGCGGTGGGTCGATCAGGCGGCGCCGGGCGGGCCCCTGCGGGCCGGGCACCTCGATCGGACAACGAGCCCGCGCAGACTAGCGTTACGCACCTGCTGCTCGGGTTTCCGCCACCCGGCGTTCACCCCGCCGGGTAACCGCGCTCAGTCCTTGATGCCTTGGCCGCCAACGGACGCCGTCCGCACAGCACTGCGCGCGGCGGTGCGGCTGAAGACCTGGCGGCGCAGGCAGCGCGCCGCTGCTGTCCAAGCCCCGCGTCCGGAGACGCGAGGCCCGAACGCCGACCACAACGCGGTTCAGGCAACGGATCCCGGAGGTCGATTTCCCAAGCCTGCCATGCCATGGCCGAAGACCTGGCACCCGAGCCACGGCATCCGATGCGAACGGTTCACGCACCGGCTCGCCGCGGCCCACCGTGCTCAAGGCGCGAGGCCCGAACCACAAGGCACCTACGCCCCTGGGCTCGGCACCAGCCTGGCCGGAATTCAAGCCCTGGCACATTCCCAGCCCCGGCCCGCCCGGCGCACCGCCCCGAACCCGCCGTACGACGGCGGGTCCGGGAAACCGGTGCCGGAGCGGTGGATCAGGCGGACTTCTGCTGCCGCGCCAGCCGCGCCACGCACCAGGCCGGGGCGCTGCCGCGGCGCAGGTGCTGGAGCACGGTCATCGGGCCGAGCCGGCGGCTCAGGTCGGACGGGGCGAGGCCCGCCGCCCGGTAGTCCAGGGCCCGCTGGTCGAGCGGGCTGATCCCGGCGTCCCACCACTGCTGGGCCTCGGTGACGTCGCCGACCATCTGCCACCAGCCCGCGGCGGCGACGAGCAGCTCCTCGGGGACCTCCGGCAGCCGGGCGCGCATCGCGTCGAGGTAGCCGGGATCGGCGGCCTCGACCGGGGCGAACCGGCCGGGGCCGGTCCGGGCGCGCTGGGCCGGGATCCCGGGCGGCGCCGCCGGCGCGTCCGCGAGCCAGGCGGAGGCGATGCGGTCGACCTCCTGCTCCTCGGGAGTGCGTTCCCGTTCGGCGGCCCACTGCCGGATCAACGCGTCCACTCCGGGATCTCCGGTCATCCCTGCCTCCTGTTCGGCCCCGACGGGCAGGCCCTGACCGCCTGCCCCGCTGCGCGGTTCCTCGTCTGGCACCCACAGCGTGACCAGCGGACACACCCCGTCCGAGAACGGTTTCCGGGACACCGGACGATCGACCGATCACGCAATGTGAGCACCGTAGGGCTGCGGCGGGTTTCTCCGCCATACCCCGGCCCGGACAAATTCCGTGACCAGGCCGTTTCTTGAGGCAATCCACCCGGATGGTCGAGCGCGGGGTCCGCACCCCCGGGGCCGGTGACTATGCGTCAGCACCCGACCGGAGTACGGCTCAGGAGAACACCTGCTTGAAGAAGGTCACGATGGCGTCCGCGCCATCCTTGAGCCAGCCGAGCACGCGGTGCACCATTTCCGCCGAGTGCGTCGGCTGGCTGATCAGGAAGAACAGCACGAGCACGACCACCCCGATGACGATGACCTTCTTCACGCCGCTGGACATGGCTCCCCTCTGATGCGCGATCCCGGATCCCTTGCGGATACCGGCCGACCACGCGAGCATCACGCGTGGCCTCTTCACTGTAGTGACGATTTGCCCGCAAAGCCCGGACCGGTCCGTGTGGGCACCGAATCAGCGCAAGAAAGTGCAACGCCGTGAGCCACCTCACCATCGGATTACACCCGGAAGTGCCAACCGGATCCCGCTACGCTCCGGCGATGGACGTGCACCGCCCGGCCGCCGGGGCAGCACCGGGCGGCGTCGTGCTGCGCCCGGCAGGCGAGTCCGATCTGGACTTGCTGGAGGCGCTCACCAACGACCCCGACACGGCCGGCGAGTACCAGTGGTTCGGCTGGCACGACCCGGGTTACCTCCGGCGCCGCTGGCGCGACCACGGCCTGCTGAGCGCGGACGGCGGCATGCTCGTGCCCACAATGGACGGCCGCCCGGCCGGGCTGGTCTCCTGGCACCGCACCCGTACCGGCCCGCAGGCCTACTGCTGGAAGATCGGCCTGGTGCTGCTGCCGGAGGCACGCGGGCACGGCATCGGCACCGAGGCGCACCGGCTGCTCGTGCGCTATCTGTTCGCGCACACGCAGTTCAACCGGGTCGAAGCGACGACCGAGGTGGAGAACCGGGCCGAGCAGCGCGCGCTCGAGAAGGCCGGCTTCGTCCGCGAAGGAGTACTACGCGGCTTCGACTTCCGAGACGGGCAGTGGCGCGACCATGTGCAGTACTCGGTGATCCGCTCGGACTTCGGCGACGGCTGAAGTGTGACGCCGGGGCAGGCTGTCCCGATCAGCACCTCGGAGCGTCCGGCCAGGCGCAGCACCACCTCCACGCCCGGTCGGCCCGGTTTACCGAAGGTCCTTCCGCGGGTCACAGCGTGCGGGAGATGATGTCTTTCATGATTTCGCTGGTACCGCCGACGATGCGGGAGATCCGCACGTCCGCCCAAGCCTGCGCGATCGGGTATTCGGTCATGTAGCCGTAACCACCGAACAGCTGCAGGCAGTCGTCCACGACCTTGTTCACCCGCTCGGTCGTCCACAGTTTCGCCATCGCCGCGCCCTGGACGTCGAGTTCGCCGCGCAGGTGCCGTTCGATGCACTGGTCGAGGAAGGCCCGGGACACCACGGCTTCGGTGGCCGCCTCGGCGAGCTTGAACTTGGTGTTCTGGAAGCCGAAGATCGGGCGGCCGAAAGCGGTGCGTTCCTTCGTGTAGTCGATGGTGAGGTTGACCGCGGCTTCCAGCCCGGCGACCGCGGTGATGGCGATGATGAGCCGTTCCTGGGGCAGTTGCCGCATCAGCTGGACGAAGCCCTGGCCTTCCTCCTCGCCGAGCAGGTTCGCGGCGGGCACGCGCACGTCGTCGAAGAACAGCTCGGCGGTGTCCTGGCCCTTGAGGCCGACCTTGTCGAGCACGCGGCCGCGGCGGAAGCCCGGGGTGTCGGTCTCGACGACGATCAGCGAGAGGCCCTGCGCGCCCTCGTCCGGGTTGGTCTTGCAGGCGACCACCACGAGATCGGCGTGAAACCCGTTGGTGATAAACGTCTTCGCACCGTTGATCACGTAGTGATCGCCCTCGCGGACCGCCCGTGTCCGGATGCTCTGCAGGTCCGATCCGGTACCCGGCTCGGTCATCGCGATGGCGCCGACGAACTCGCCGGTGGCCAGCTTCGGCAGCCACTCGCGTTTCTTCTCTTCGGACGCGTAGGCCAGCAGGTAATGCGCGACGATTCCGTTGTGGACTGTGATGCCCCACGCGGCGTCCCCGGCGCGGGCCTGCTCCTCGTACAACGCGGCTTCGTGCGCGAAAGTGCCGCCCCCGCCGCCGTACTCCTCCGGGATGGACAGGCAGAGCAGCCCGAGCGAACCGGCCTTGGTCCAGATCTCGCGGTCGATCTTCTTCTCCGCCGCCCAGCGATCCTGGTACGGGGCGAGCTCCTTCTGCATGAAGGACCGGGACAGCTCCCGGAGATCCTCGAGTTCCGGGGTGGTGCTCCATGAGCTCTGCGGGATCTGCAACGACACGGTGCCTCCTGACGCGTCCAGACTGGAAAACATTACGGCTGGAAGGTAAGTTCTCTCCGGAATGTACCTCTCCGTCGTCCGCCACGTAAAGGGAACCTCGATGACCGAACTCGCCCGTGGACACCGCACCCAGGCCGAGCGCCGCGAGCAGACCCGGACCGCGCTGCTCGACGCGACGATCGATTGCCTGGTCGAGATCGGGTACGCCCGGACGTCGATGCAGGAGATCTGCGCGCGGGCGAGAGTCTCCAAAGGCGCCGCGCAGCATCACTTCGCCACGAAGGCCGAGCTGATGGCCACTGCGGTCGAGCACCTCACCACGAAGCTGAGCACCCAGCTCGCCTCCTCCGTCGACGAGCTGCCGGAAGGGGTGTCCGGCGTCGCTGCCTCGATCGACCTGCTGTGGAAGGGCTACTCGGGCACGCTCTCCACCGCGGTCACCGAGCTGTGGGTCGCCGCGCGGACCGATCCGGAGTTGAAGGCGGCCATCCGCCCGGTGGACCGCGCTCTCGGGGGTACGGCACTGGAGCACGTCAGCCAGACCGCCGGGGAACTGCCGAAGGAACGTGCCGAGACGCTGTTCTGGCTGACGGTAAACCTGACCCGGGGCCTGGCCCTGGACGCCGAACTGGGCGGCGATCCGAAGCGGCGCCGCCGGCTGCTGGAGGAGTGGAAGCGGATCGCGGTGCAGCTCTATTCCGACGGTACCGGCTGAGGCCGCGTCCGGTCTGCGTCCGGTCTGCGTCGTCTGGTGTGGCCGGGGGGTCGAATTGCCGGGGTGATCACTGCGGAACTCGCGACTGGGCGGCCGTTCCTGCTTGGCCGTTCCCCTGCCCAGCCGTCGGTCTGGCCGTCCCCGCCCGGCCGTCCCCGCCCGGCCGTCGGTCTGGGCGCTGGGTCGGCAGGTTCGGCCGAGTTCCGGGTTGTTCTTGTACGCCGAGCGTGCCTGAACGCTGAACCGCCGCGTTGCCACGTCTCGCTGTCGTCCTGATCGCTTGGCAAACCTGGTGATCCGGCGACGCGGCGTTCACTTTTCCCGATTATCCAGCAAATCGGCGACCCCGGCCTCGCCCCCGACCCCTGGCTGCGGTTCGGACCACGGCTGCGGTTCCGGGCGACAGCTGCGGTTCCGGGCGACAGCTGCGGTTCCGGGCGACAGCTGCGGTTCCGGGCGACAGCTGCGGTTCCGGGCGACAGCTGCGGTTCCGGGCGACAGCTGCGGTTCCGGGCGACAGCTGCGGTTCCGGGCGACAGCTGCGGTTCCGGGCGACAGCTGCGGTTCCGGGCGACAGCTGCGGTTCCGGGCGACAGCTGCGGTTCCGGGCCGTCCGGCAGACCGGCCGGCCGGCAGCCGAACTGCTCGCACGGCCGCCCCTGCTCAGCCCCTCCCCTCTCGGTTTCCCTGCCGCCCCACCGTGTTCGGGGTGGCGGGGTGGGTCATTCCGCCGGGGTGGTCAGCAATCCGCGCTCGTAGGCGATGGCGACGGCCTCGGCGCGGCGGCTGGCGCCGAGTTTCGCCATGACCCGGGACAGGTGCACGCTCACGGTCTTTTCGCTGATGTACAGCTCGTCCCCCACTTGCCGGTTCGTGCGGCCCAGTGCGACGCGTTCCAGGACGGTGCGTTCGCGGTCGGTAAGGGGGCTGGTGCGGGGCGCGGGGGTGCTCGGCGCGGCGCCGGGCAGGTCGACGCGGGCACGGCGGGCGAGGGCGCGGGTGGCGTCGCGCAAAGGTACGGCGCCCAGCTTCACGGCGACGGCGTGTGCGGATTCCAATGCTGCCGTGCCCGATTCGCCGGCCGTGAGCCGGGCGGATGCTTCGTGCCAGCGGCAGATCGCTTGTTCGTAGACCGCGCCGTAGGAGAAGGCTTCGGCGGCGTCGGCCCAGAGCGCCGGGTCTGCCGGACCGTCCAGCCCGGACGCGGCGGCCTCCAGCCGGGCCAGCCAGGCGCGGCCTTCCGGGCCGAGCGTGCCCGACCGTGGACTGCCATCGGTGGCGCAGCGACGGCCGTGTTCCAGCAGCCGGCCGCCGGCCCGGAGGTGTTCTTCGACGGCGCGGTGATCGCCGCGTGCGCGTGCCTCGGCGGCCAGCGCAACGGCGGAGGGCATGCCCACGGCGGCGGCGCGGATGCCTGCGAGCAGCGACGGTTCGATCTTTTCCAGCCAGGCCACCAATTCCTCGGTGCTGCGCAAGGCCCCGACGTGGTCGCCACGCCACGCTGCGAGGTGGATCGCCGCTTCGCCCGAGTTCAAGGCGATTTCGATGTCCACGGCCCATTGCCTGCGCAGTTCCCCGGTAAGGTGCGCGGCCTCGTCGAACCGGCCGCGTGCCACCAGGAACAGCACCCAGATGGCCAGGATCCGCGCGGCGACCGCGCTGGAGACACCGCGGCCGGTCCGTCCGGCGTCCTCCTCCGGCCAGTCGCCGCCGAGGTACCGCAGGTAGAGCTGCCGGGCGCGCAGTTCCATACCGTAGGAACTCCAGGTGAGCCCGGTTTCCTCGGCCCGCGCGGTGCCTCGCGCGGCGTGTTCCAGCGCGGACTCCATTTCGGACTGGTCGGCGTAGCTGAGCGCGAGGAAGTACATCGCCCGGAGTTCGACGTTCAGGGCGCCCGCCTCGTGCGCTTTCCGCTCGGCCTCACGCAGCCGTGCGCGGGCTTCGGTGGCATCGCCCGCGGAGTCGGCCAGCGTGCCGAGGGTGATCAGCGCGGACGCCTCGGCGCCGGCCGAACCGACCGACCGCGCGGTGGAGACCGCGGCGATCGCGCTTTCGAGGGCTTCGTCCGGACGGTCGGACAGGCGCAGGAATGCGGCGCGCGCCGCGAGTACCCACGAGCGGGCCGGAGTCGGCTCCTCGTCCGCCAGGAGTTGCCATGCGCGTTCGATCGCCTCGGTCGCTTCGTCGAGTGTGCCTTCGAGCGCGAGCAGCGATTCGGCGTAGCGGCGCCACGCGTGGGCGGCCCGCGCGGGTTGGGCGTCCGGCGGCAACGCCTCTACCGCGGACCGCGCGTACGCCACCGCGCGCTCCGGCTCGCCGGAGGTGCCCGAGAAGTAGGAGGCTTCGTCGAGCAGCTTGACTTCGTCGAAGTCGTCCGGGTGGTGTTCGGCCGGCACCGCGTCCCAAATGGACAGTGCTTGTTCCACGTGCCGCAGCGCGACGCCGGGTGCGCCGAGTTTCTCCGCCTCGTACATCGCCCGCAGCAGCGCGGGCAGTGCGGTGCCGAAGTCCCGGCTCTCCAGGCTGTGGTAGGCGAGCTTCGCGTCTTTTCCGCGCCCCTGGGCGGTTTCTTGGATTCGCGCGGCGTACCCGGCGTGCATCCGGGTGCGTTCGCCGGGGAGCAGATCGGCGTAGACGGCTTCTTGCAGCAATGCGTGGCGGAAGACGTAGAAGCCGTCGTCGATCACCAGTACGTGATGCTGCACGGCTTCGCGCAGCGTCTCGTCCAGCTCTGCCTCGTCGAGCCCCGCCACGTGCGCGAGCGCGGCGTGTGACACGCCTTCGCCGGCCACCGAGACCACCCGCAGTACGCGCCGGGTCTCGGCTGGGAAGCGTTCCAGGCGGGCGAGCAGCACTTCGGCGAGGCCGGCCGGCAAATCGGCGCAGTGGGCGCCGCTGGCGAGCAGCTCCTCGACGAAGAACGGGTTGCCCTCGGAGCGCTCCGCGATCTCCGCGACCACGTCCGGATCGAGGGGTTCCTCGGCGAGCGCGGCCACGAACGCCCGCGCGTCGGCGGGTTCGAGCGGGGTGAGCACCAGCCGCTCGACGGTGGCCAGGCGCACCAGCTCGGACAGCAGGCCGCGCAGCGGGTGCCGGCGGTGCACGTCCTCCTCGCGGTAGCTGCCCACGACCAGCAGCCGCTGCCCGCGCAACCGGCTGAGCAGGACCGACAGCAGGTCGCGGGTGGAGGAATCGGCCCAGTGCAGATCCTCCACCAGCAACACCACCGGCCGGTCCCGGGCGATCTCGGTCAGCACCCCCAGTACCGCGTCGAACAGCTGCAGCTGACCGAGATCCTGTTCCGGCTGCGGCCGGCGCGCGGCCTCCCGCTCGCCCGCCGCGACCTGCCCGTGGTCCCCGCCGGCCTCCGGCTCCCCGCCTTGGGGCAGCAGCCTGCGCAACGCCGGCCGGGCCCGCACGGCCGCCGCGACGACCGGATCACCGGCCGCGCCGAGCGGCTCGAGCGCCTCGGCGAAGGGGAGGTAGGGCAGCCCGCCGTCACGCACGTCGATACAACGGCCGGTGAGCACCAGGGCGCCACCGGCGACCGCATCCTCGGCGAGCGCGGTGAGCAGCCGGGTCTTGCCTACCCCCGCGTCGCCCGCGACCAGCACCGCATTCGCTTCCCCCCGCCCGGCACGCGCGAGCGCGGCGCGTAGCCGCCGCATCTCCTGCGTGCGGGCCACGAGCGGAATTCCGGAACCGAGACGGGGCACGAGAGGCATTCTGGCTCAGACCCCCGACAGTTCCGGCACGGTTTTCCGACGGTCGGCGGGTTCAGGTGGTCCGCCCAGAGCGAACAGCCCGATGTGGCGTGGTGGAGCCACTGGTGGCCGGGTGGCCGGCAATTCCCGGAATCTGCCGACGTCGGCCGCGGACCGGCCCGCCCGGAGACGGTCGATGGCGGGGGAATCTGCGGGGAGGGTCGGCAGTCGGGTTTCGGGCTGGGGGTTCGGGAAACTCACACGAACGGATGATGGCCGGGTTGGTGGGTGAGCGGTCGAGCGTCTCCCGTGGGTGGGTGGGCCGCAGTGGTGGCGACGCGTGGGATGGCGACGTGGGCGGGTGGGCAACGGTGCTGGGTGCGACCGGCTCCGAACACCACAGGGGCGGATGGGGATCGACGCTGCAAGCGACCGGCGAGGAACCCCGCGGGGGTCGGTGGGCAGCGGTGCTGCGAGCGGACAGTCGAGAACCCCACGGAGATGAGTGGACAACGATGCCGGGCGCAACCGGCCCGGAACCCCGCAAGGGGCGCGTGAGCAACGGTGCTGCGAGCAGACAGCCGAGAACCCGGCGGAGGTAAATGGGCAACGACGCTGCAAGCGACCGACTCTGCACCCCACGGCGGCGGGTGACCGCCGACTCCGTGGCCGAGCGTCGGGGAACACGACGCGAGCAGGTGAACGGCGGTCTCGCAGACTCCCCGGCGTCGGGTTGCCGGGGACGGGCGGTGGTTCGCCCACGAAGATCACCTGCCAATCAGCGGAATCGGTGCGGCCCAGCGCGGTCCCGGCCGGCTGTCGTAAGTGGCCGTGGTCTGGCGTCGCCGCGCGACATGCGGACCCGAGCTGGACTGGGTCGAAACCGGTGTCCGGACCCGAGCTGAGCCCAAACCCGCATCGGCTTCTGGACCCGGCCTCCGCCTGAATCCCGCCCCGAGGTGTGGGCCCGGATACCGGAGCCGAGCCCGGATCAGACTCGATCGCGAGCATCCGCGGAGTTCGCCGCCGGGGCGCGCCGTTGCTGCGGCGGTACCGACACCTGCGACGCCGACGACACTGACGGCGCCGGTGATGCCGAGCCCGCCGGTGATGCCGGAGTCGATCGATGTGCCCGGAACCAGTGCAGCATCCGGTTCGGGCGGTGGCGGGAGCGGCCTGCGGCGCGCTGCAGTTCGGCGGCGCGGTACTCCACCTCGGGGCGGGTGGCGTCCAGGAAGCCTGCGTTCATCGGGGTTCTCCTCGGCACTCGATTCGTCAGCACAACGAAGTCCAGAGTGCGGCTGAGGCCCGCCCGGCCACATCGGATGATCGCCCAAAGCCGAGCGCAAACCGGCCCCTTACCCACACCCAAGGCCTCGGAAAGCCTGGTCAGCGGGGTAAGGGGCCGGGAGGAGGTGCGAGGCTCAGGCGGATTCCGAGCCGGCGCGTACCGCGGCGAGCAGCGCCCGCCAGCCCGAGGCGGGCAGCCGGAAGGCGCCCCCTTCGGGGTCCTTCGAATCGCGCACAGCGGCGCCGCCGCCGACGAAGGCGACCTCGACGCAGTCGTTGCCGCCGCCGCTGAAGCTGCTCTTGCGCCACTGCGCCCGGGAAAGGTCGTCCGGCATCATGGTCTCCACTTCCTCACTGTGTCTCGTTGCGAACCTGGGTCTCGGTTCCACGGTGGTGCACTAGCCCGCGCCGGCGGCCTGTTCGGCGAACCGGGCGGCCGCCTCGGCGATGAGCTCGACCGAGTCGTCCGGTTTCAGTGCGGCTGCGCGCAGATGGTCGAACATCAGCGCGTAGCGCCGGACGTCGTCGGGCTGCTCCAGGTACAGCCCGCTGGAGGTGCTGTCGTCCACGTAGACGACATCGGGGTCGGCCTGCTCGGGGAAGCCCATGATCAGGAACGGGCCCTCCATCCCGGGATGCGCCCCGGCCCCGAACGGCACCACCTGGACGGTCACGTTCGGCTTCTCCGCCACGACGGTCATCTGCCGCAGCTGCTCGGCCATCACTTCCGGGCTGTCCACGACGCGATAGAGGACCGCCTCGTCGACGACCACCCAGTACTCCGGCGGCGACTTGTCCTCAAGCAGCGCCTGCCGGGCCATCCGCGCGGCGACCCGGCGGCGGATCTCGGCGTCGTCGGCGTCCGGCCGGAGCGCGCGGATGACGGCGTGCGCATACTGTTCTGTCTGCAGCAGCCCCGGCACCAGCAGCGCCTGGAACGCATGCAGCGAACTGGCGTCCGCCTCCAGCCCGACGAAGGTGCCGGTGAAGACCTCGTTGTAGGCGTGCCACCAGCCGCGTTTGCGCGCCTCGCGGGCCAGCTGCACGAGTGCTTCCTGCTCGTCGCCGGTGATCCCGTACAGGGCGAGCATGTCCCGGGCGTCGCGCGGGGTCACCCCGACGTGCCCGGTCTCGATCCGGCTGACCTTGGACGCGGAGCATTCCAGCTTCTCGCCGACCTCGTCGATGGTGAGGTCGGCCGCCTCGCGCAGCCTCCTCAGCTCGCTGGCGAGCCGCCGGCGGCGAACGGTGGGTCCCTGGCCTCTCGCCACGACAGCACCTCCGGTTCGTGTACCGCATGCGCGCACCCGATGCCCGCACCACTTATCTAACCAGTTGCCCGGCCGGTTCGTGGAATGGTGACACCGCGGCATTCCCGGATCGGTGCCGATCCGGGTGCCGAACTGCAAAATGCAGGATGCGCTTGTACGCTGGCATTGTGCACGGCGGTCCGCCGAGGCCGCTGAGCAGGGTAGACGAGGACTCGCCGGGAAACGCGCGGGCGTTTTCCCGGTGTCAGGTGCCCGGGGCTGTCCCCCGACCGGTCCCGGGCACCACCCGGCTTTCGCCGGAAAACATTCCCCGGGCGGTCATTACCGGGTCATTCCACGGCACGAAAGCATGGTTTTCCGCCGATCCGGTCAACTCTGAGTGCCACTCAGCGCACTCGCAGCAGGCCCTCCTGCACGACGGTCGCGACGTGCTCGCCCTCGCGGGTGAAGAATCGTCCGGTGGCCAGTCCCCGGGCGCCCGAGGCGCTGGGCGAGGTGCTGTCGTAGAGGAGCCATTCGTCCGCGCGGAACGGCCGGTGGAACCAGAGCGCGTGGTCGAGACTGACGCCGAGCACCTCGTCCACGTCCCAGTACACGCCGTGGCGCGCGAGCACCGAATCGAGCAGGGTCATGTCCGAGGCGTAGGTGAGCACGCAGACGTGCAGCAGCTGCGCGTCCGGCAGGGTACCGTCGGCGCGCATCCAGACCCGGTTGTGCCCGGAAAAGGCCCCGCTGGTCCGGGTGATCCACGGCGGATCGCCGACGTAGCGGATGTCGATCGGGCGCGGCCGGCCGGCGAATCGCAGCGGGAAGCCCTCGGCGCGTTCGGCGAAGGTCGGCAGGGTCTCCGGGTCAGGCACCTCGGGCATCGACTCGGCGTGGTCGATGCCCGGCTCGTCGGTCTGGAACGAGGCGGACAGCGAGAAGATCGCCTTGCCGTGCTGGATGGCCACCACCCGCCGGGTGGTGAACGACCGGCCGTCACGGATGCGGTCCACCTGGTAGACGATCGGGACGCTCGGGTCGCCGCCGCGGATGAAGTAGGCGTGCAGCGAGTGCACCCGCCGCGTCTCCGGCACCGTGCGCCCCGCCGCGACCAGCGCCTGCCCGGCCACCTGACCGCCGAACACCCGCACCGGGGACTGCGCGGGCGAGATGCCGCGGAAGATGTTCTCCTCGATCCGCTCCAGATCCAGCAGCGCGACGAGCTTGTCGAGCACGAGCCGACCACCGCCACCGGACACCGAGTCCAGTCCGGTGGCGGCCTGCCTGGCCATTTCCGTCATGTCCGGAAACTACCGCCGCGCGAGGGCGGGCACCGCTCAGGCGTGGTCGTCCTCACCGAGCCGGTGCACGTGGATCAGGTTGGTGGAGCCGACGGTGCCCGGCGGGGAGCCGGCCACGATCACCACCAGGTCGCCCCGCTGGTACTTGCCCATCTCCAGCATCGAGTGGTCGACCTGCTGGATCATCTGGTCGGTGGAGTCCACCCGCGGCACGATCTGGGTGGTGGTGCCCCAGGTCATCGCCAGCTGGCTGCGCACGCTCTGTTCCGGGGTGAACGCCATCAGCGGCAGCCGGGTGTGCAGCCGGGCCAGCCGGCGCACGGTGTCGCCGGACTGGGTGAACGCGACCAGCGCCTTGGCGTTCAGCCGCTCGCCGATGTCGCGGGCGGCGTAGGAGATCACGCCGCGCTTGGTGCGCGGGACGTGCGTCAGGGGTGGCACCACCGGGGAATCGGTCTCCACCGCCTCGACGATCCGGCCCATGGTCTGCACGGTCTCGATCGGGTAGCGGCCGACGCTCGTCTCACCGGAGAGCATCACCGCGTCCGCGCCGTCGAGCACCGCGTTCGCCACGTCGGAGGCCTCCGCGCGGGTCGGGCGGGAGTTGCTGATCATCGACTCCAGCATCTGCGTGGCGACGATGACCGGCTTGGCGTTCTCCCGGCAGATCTGGATGGCCCGCTTCTGCACCAGCGGCACCTGCTCCAGCGGCAGCTCCACGCCCAGGTCGCCGCGGGCGACCATGACCGCGTCGAAGGCCAGCACGATGGCCTCCAGGTTGTACACCGCCTCCGGCTTCTCGATCTTCGCGACCACCGGCAGCCGTCCCTTACCGACCCGGTCCATCACCTGGTGCACCAGGTCGATGTCGGCGGGCGAGCGGACGAAGGACAGCGCGATGAAGTCCACGCCGAGCTGCAGGGCGAATTCGAGGTCCTCGATGTCCTTGTCGGACAGTGCGGGCACCGAGACGTCCATACCGGGCAGGGACACGCCCTTGTTGTTGCTGACCGGGCCGCCTTCGGTGACCTCGCAGACCACGTCCGGGCCCTCGACCTCCTTGACCACCAGGCCGACCTTGCCGTCGTCGACCAGCAGCCGATCCCCCGGCTTGGCGTCCTTGGCCAGGCCCTTGTACGTGGTGGAGACCCGGTCGTGGGTGCCCGCGACGTCCTCGACGGTGATCCGGACGACGTCGCCGGTGTGCCATTCGGCCGAGCCGCTGGCGAAGGTGCCCAGCCGGATCTTCGGGCCCTGCAGGTCGGCGAGGATGCCCACCGCCCGGCCACCGTCGGCGGCCGCGGACCGGACCAGGTCGTAGACCTGCTTGTGGTCGCTGTGGCTGCCGTGGCTGAAGTTCATCCTCGCGACGTCCATCCCGGCGTCGACGAGTGCCCGCATCTTCTCCGGTGTGGAGGTCGCGGGGCCCAGGGTACAAACGATCTTCGCGCGTCGGCTCACACCGGGACAGGGTAGTCGCTTGCCGGGGCGCCGTCTGTACCGATCCCGAAACTCCGGGCGAAGTCTTCCCGAACGTCTTCGCCGGACGTCCGGACGGCGCACGGCTCAGCGGCGTGGCCGCTCGCTCGGGCCGACGTGGTCACGGGCCCATTCGTTGAACCGGCGGACCTGCCGCCAGTGCTTGCGTACCCGGTCCAGCGCCGCGCGTTCGTGCAGGAAATCGTCCGGCGCCCAGGCCCGGACCGCGTAGACCGAGCGGTACCGGAGCAGGTCGAGCCGGGGGTGGTCCTCGGCGTACCCGCGCGGGCGGGATTTGAGCCGGTCGCCCAGGATCTCCCAGCCCTGCTTGCGCAGAGTGGCCAGCATGCCCGCCAGCTCCGGGCCGTGCAGATCGGTGTCCACCGCGGTGCGGAACCTGGCCAGCTGATCGGACGCGAGATGGAAGCAGCCGCCGCCGACGCGCAGCCCGGCCGGGCCCACCTCCACGTAGTACGCGCCGCCGCCGCGGCCTGCCTCGATCACTCCGCCGCAGTGGGTCTTGTACGGCGTCTTGTCGCGCGCGAACCGCACGTCGCGGTACGGCCGGAAGACCTTGCCCGCGCCGAATCCCTCGCCGAACTCGGCCTGCAACTCGCCGAGCAGCGCTTCCATCGGCGCCCGCACGTGCTCCCGGTAGATCTCGACGTGGTCTTCCCAATAGGGCTTGGAATTGTCCGCGAGCAGCCCGTCGTAGAACTCGACGGCGTGCTCCCCGAATCCGCTGAACCTCACCCTCCGCACGATAACCCCCACCACCGACAAAGCTGTGAAGGGCACCTTCACGGACTCTGGGTCCGTGAAGGTGCCCTTCACAGCATTTCAGCCGGTCAGTTCGCGAGGGCGCTGATCAGCTCGCCGTCCGGGGTGTCACCGGACAGTTCCCAGAACATTGTGCCGCCGAGGCCCTGGGTCCTGGCGTAGGACGTCTTGCCCGCGATGGTCTCCGGGGTGTCGTAACTCCACCAGTTCGACCCGCACTTGGCGTAAGCGGTGCCCGCGACCTTGCCGGTGGCCGGGCAGCTGGACTTGAGCACCTTGTAGTCCTCGATGCCCTGCTCGTAGGTGCCCGGGGCGGGTCCGGTGGCGGTGCCGCCGGGAGCGTCCTGGGTCACGCCCGTCCACCCACGACCGTAGAAACCGAGGCCCAGCAACAGTTTCGACGACGGGATGCCGCTGCTCTTCAGCTTCTGGATCGCCGCGTCGGAGTAGAAGCCCTTGGTCGGGATCCCGTCGTAGGACGCCAGTGGCGAATGTGGAGCGGTCGGCCCCTGAGGCGCCCACGCGCCGAAGAAGTCGTAGGACATCACGTTGTACCAATCCGCGGACTGCGCGGCGCCCGCGTAGTCGGCCGCGTCCATCTTGCCGCCGTCGGTGCCGTCCGCGGTGATCGACGCGGTGACCAGCTTCGAGGACCCGAACTTGTCCCGTAGCGCGGAAAGCACCTTCTTCAGCGCGTCGGGACCGCTGTGGTCACAGGTGAGCCCGCAGGCGTTCGGGTACTCCCAGTCGATGTCGATGCCGTCGAACAGCCCGGCCCACCGCGAGTCGTTGACCAGGTTGTAACAGGAGTCCGCGAACGCGGCCGGGTTCTGCGCGGCCTGGCCGAATCCGCCGGACCAGGTCCAGCCGCCGAACGACCAGAGGACCTTGAGGCCGGGATGCTTGGCCTTCAGCTTCTTCAGCTGGTTGAAACTGCCCGCGAGCGGCTGGTCCCACGTGTCCGCGACACCGTCCACACTGCCGCCGGCGTCGTAGGTTTTCTGGTAGTCGGCGTACGGGTCGCCGACCGCGCAGCCGCCGTTGGTGACGTTGCCGAAGGCGTAGTTGATGTGCGTCAGCTTCGCGGCCGAACCGGAGGTCTCGATGTTCTTGACGTGGTAATTGCGCTGGTAGATCCCCCAATCGGTGAAGTAGCCGACCACCTTGCCGGCGGCGGCCTGCGGGGTGGCGGGGGCGGTCTGGCCGGCCGCGGCGGGCACCGCCAGCCCGATCGCGGCGAGCGCGACGCTCGCCAGCCCGGCCAGCGCGGACAACGCTGTTCTCTTGCTCGTGCGGGGCATTCCGGCTCCCTTCGGGGAGTCACCTGGTGGTGACGGATCAGGGATGAGAAGTGGGGACGAATTCACCGTAAAGTGGTCTGAACCAATCGTCAATCCTTCGGAATTGGTTCAGACCAGAAGGAGGTAGCGGCGCGCATTCCTTGACAGGCATATGCCCGGCGGGGCAGATTCGCGGATGTGATGCAGACCTTCGACGTGCTCGCCGAGCCCCGCCGCCGGGCGCTTCTCGACCTGCTGCGCGACGGCGAGCGCTCGGTCGGCGAGCTGGTCGCCGAACTGGAGCTGAGCCAGCCGGCGGTGTCCAAGCACCTGCGCGTGCTGCGCGAGGCCGGGCTGGTCACCGTCCGGGTGGCCGCGCAGCGGCGCTGTTACCGGCTCCGCCCGGAACCGCTCGCCGAGGTGGACGCCTGGCTCGCGCCGTACCGGCAGTTCTGGTCCGGCCGGCTCGACGCGCTGGAACGCCGGCTGGACGAGAGCGGCTGAACCCGCGCTACCCGAGCAGGCGCCGGGCCGTGGCGAGCACGGGATCGCGCCCGGCGGCGAGGTCGGCGGGCGCGAACACCGGCGCCGGCACGTCCGGGCCGATGCCGGTGCCGTCGTAGGTCCGTCCCTGCGGGTCGAGATACTCCTCGTTCGGCACCGCCAGGCGCCAGCCGGGGCGGGGCAGCGTGCGCTCCATGGTGTCGGAGTAGACGCCCTGCGTCGGCTGTCCGATCAGGACCGGACGTGGACGGCGGTTCAGCAGTGCCTGGACGAAGGTCTCCCCCGCGGACGCATCGAGGTCGCCGATCAGCACCGCGACCGGCCCCGGGTAGCGAGGACCGGCGGCGGGCCGCACGAAGAACGGCTGCGGCGTGGTGAACCGCGCCGGGTCGCGGGGATCGTTGCGGGCGCGTTTGGCGTAGGCGAAGTGCGGCGCGTTCGTCAGCCGGGCGGCGACCTGCAGACCGAGCGGGTCGGCGCCGCCGCCGTTCACCCGCAGATCCAGGATCAGCCCGTGCAGCGCGGAAATCCGGGCGGTAGTGAAGATCTCGTCGAGCGCGTTGCCCAGTGCGGCACGGTCTCCGGCGAAAGTGCCGGTGTAGCCCTGGAAACTCTCGATCCGCAAGTATCCGATACCACCGGGAAGATCCGCGTACCCACCCCCGGCCCAGTGCCGCACGGGCGCGTCCAGGTTGGCGTCGGCGACCGCCACGGTGCGCGGGATGGTGGTGGCCGGGTCCGGGGTGCCGGGCCGCAGCGAGGTGCACCGCCGGTCGGGAGTGAACAGGCCGACGTGGGCGTCGTGCAGCGGCGAGATGAGTCCACAGAGGACGTTGTAGAGCCGATCCGGGTGTGCGGCGACCTGCTGTCGCGCGGCCCGGCCTTCAGCAGGCCAGTCCACGCCCTTGGCGGCGAAGAACGGGTAGTTCTCCGCCAAGGTGTGCCAGAAGATGTCGAAAGTGGACAGTGCGTCCGACGACGGCCGGGCACGGCATTGCGCGGGCAAGGCGGGCAACCGATGCAGGAACCGCACGCCCAGGTCACCATCGAAGCTGAGCTTGCCTGCACGACGGTCCACAGTGGCGACAAGGCCTTCGTTGGCGGCGAACGTCGTCCCGTCGCCGGTTCCGGTGACCGATCCGGGGAGACAGCTGTCCTCCGTGACGTCGTAGGTGGTCAGCTTCCCGCCGGCCACCTCGATCAGCTGCCGGTAGCCGTCGGTGCGCCAGACACCGTCCACAGTGGAGTTCACCGGCGCCGCGACGACGGAGAGCGCGGCCAGGCCCGCCAGGAGGATTCGCACGAAGGCGACGGTAACGAAACATCGGGGGCGCACGGAATCCCGCGCGCCCCCGGTCCCGCGGTGGGGTCAACCCCACTCGAGGAAGTGCTCAGCCGAAGAAAACCTCGGCCTCCTCGTAGCGTTCCACCGGCACGGTCTTCAGCTCGGCGGTCGCCTCGGACAGCTTCACCCGGACGATGTCGGTGCCCCGCAGCGCCACCATGGTGCCGAAGTCGCCGTCCGCCACCGCGTCCACCGCGTGCAGGCCGAAACGGGTGGCCAGCACCCGGTCGTAGGCGGTCGGCGTGCCGCCGCGCTGCACGTGCCCGAGCACCACCGCGCGCGATTCCTTGCCGGTGCGCGTGGCGATCTCGTCCGCCAGCCAGGTGCCGATGCCGCCGAGCCGCACGTGCCCGAACGCGTCCTTCTCGCCGGTCAGCAGCTTCTCCTCGCCGCCCTCGGGCAGCGCGCCCTCGGCGACCACGATGATCGGCGCGTACTCCTTCTCGAACCGCCGCTCGACCCACGAGACGACCTGGTCCACGGAGAAGTGCCGCTCCGGCACCAGGATCACGCTCGCCCCGCCGGCCAGGCCGGAGTGCAGCGCGATCCAGCCCGCGTGCCGTCCCATGACCTCGACCACCAGCGCCCGGTGGTGCGATTCGGCGGTGGTGTGCAGCCGGTCGATCGCCTCGGTGGCGATGGACACCGCGGTGTCGAACCCGAACGTGTAATCGGTGGCACCGAGGTCGTTGTCGATCGTCTTGGGCACGCCGACCACGCCGATGCCGTCGTCGGTGAGCCGCTTCGCCACGCCGAGGGTGTCCTCGCCGCCGATCGCGATCAGCGCGTCCACGCTCTGGTCGGCGAGGACCTTGCGGATCTTCTCGACGCCGCCGTCGACGTTGTACGGGTTGGTCCGCGAGGAGCGCAGGATGGTGCCCCCGCGGGTGAGGATGTCCTCGACGTCGGAGAGGCCGAGCGGGCGGCTCTGCCCGGTCATCGGGCCCTGCCACCCGCTGCGGAAGCCGACGAACTCCCAGTCGTGCACCTCGATGCCCTTGCGGACCACCGCGCGGATCACCGCGTTCAGGCCGGGGCAGTCACCGCCACCCGTCAGCACACCGACACGCATCTGTCGCCTCCGTACTCTTCTCATGGGGAGATTGGGGTCACAACGCGGCCAGCGTAGCGGGTTTCCTCTGGATCGGTGCAGGCCGTACCACCTGCCGAATCGGTCCGCGGCCGGGGCGGGTGCCGGCTGTGCTACGGTGGCGCCGTGCAGCGCTATTTCTGGTTTACGAAGCCGGCCCCGGGTGGGTCTGGCGGCGTGACCCTGCGCTGAGCCCCACCCCGAGCCGGAGTAGTTCCCGGCTCGGCGAGTTCCCGCGGGCCGGTTCCCCCAGAAAGGACCGCCCTCCCATGCCCACCTCCTCTCTCGCCGCCGCCCCTGCCGGGACGAGTGCGCTCGATCAGCAGCGGACCACCTCGGTCAGCCCGCTGCTCTCTCCCGCCCTGCTGCGCGAGGAGTTCCCGGCCGACGCCGCGGTGGCGAAGATCGTGCGAACCGGGCGCGCGGAGACGGTCGCCGTCCTCGACGGCCGCGACGACCGGCTCGCGGTGATGGTCGGCCCGTGCTCGGTGCACGATCCGGACGCCGCGCTCGACTACGCGCGCCGGCTGGCCACGAAGGCCGAGCAGCTGCGCGGCGAGCTGCACATCGTGATGCGCGTCTACTTCGAGAAACCGCGCACCACACTGGGCTGGAAGGGCCTGATCAACGATCCGGACCTGGACGGCACCTTCGCGGTGAACAAGGGCCTGCGGATCGCGCGGGAGCTGCTGCTCGCGGTGTCCGCGCTCGGGCTGCCGGTGGGCTGCGAATTCCTCGACCCGATCACCCCGCAGTTCATCGCGGACGTGGTGACCTGGGGTTCGATCGGGGCACGCACCGCGGCCAGCCAGGTGCACCGGCAGCTGTGCAGTGCCTTGTCCATGCCGGTCGGGATCAAGAACTCGACCGAGGGCGACGTGCAGGTCGCGGTGGACGCCACCCGCGCGGCCGCCGCGTCGCACGTGTTCCCCGGCATCACCCTCGACGGGCTCGCCGCACTGATGACCACCGCGGGAAACCCGGACTGCCACGTGATCCTGCGCGGCGGCTCGGCGGGCCCGAACCACGATCCGGCGACGGTGACCGAGACCCTCGGCAGGCTCGCGAAAGCCGGGCTGCCACAGCGCCTGGTGGTCGACGCCAGCCACGGCAACAGCGGGAAGGACCACGTCCGGCAGGCCGGGGTGGTGCGGGAGCTGGCCGCCCGGATCGCCGGCGGGGAGCGCGGCATCGCCGGGCTGATGCTGGAGAGCAATCTGCTCGCCGGGCGGCAGCACCTGGTACTCGGGCGGGCCGGCGACCTCGCCTACGGCCAGTCGATCACCGATGCCTGCCTGGACTGGGACACCACCGACGAGCTGCTGGACACGCTGGCCGCGGCGGTGCGCGAACGCCGGTGAGCGCGGGACTCCGGCGGGTACACGGTTTCGCCAGGAGGCCACAGTGGACGGACAGGATGGACGGACACTGTGGAGGGACACTGTGGAGGGACGCGGATCGCCCACTCGACCAGGTGAGAAACCCGGCCGCCAAGGCGGTCCACCGAACGGTGAAAAGCCGTGCATTACTCGTTCGAGGGATCGCATTCCGCGCTCCGGAGAGTAATGTTCGACTCACCGAGAGCATCGATTGCGGACTCGCGGTGTCGCCGGAAAAACCGTGCATTCACCCGCGAATCCCGTGACCTGGCACGGCCGTCCCGGAGCAGGGAAAGAAGGCGGAGGCATCGAACGTCCGCGGTAGCCCGTTCGATGCCTTTTCCCTGCCCGCGTGCAGACATTTCCACGCGGGTTCACTCCGGTGGCCGGCACACCTCACCGTGTCACGAGAGAAAATCCTGTCACGAGAGAAAAGGTATCCCCATGGGATCTCTGTCCCGCATCGGCGGACGGGCATTGGCACTGGCCTGCACGGCCCTGATCGGTGGCGCCGCGGCGGCGGTGGCCGAACCGGGTGCCGCGCATCGGATCATCATCTTCGACGGCACTGTCCAGGCGGTCCGGGAATCGTCGGGCGCCCCCTTTCTCTGCTCGGTCAATCAGGTGCTGCTGGGCCGGTCGCACAACGGTGACCAGAACGGCGGCACCACCTACTACTGCGGCCTGGTCCTCGTCGACGGGCAGCAGGTCACGGTGAGCGCGCCGGTCTGGAGCACCGCGCAGCAGGAGAGCAACTCCTCCTTCGCCGCCCCGGCTGATCGCGTCCTGGTCGGCCAGGATTCCGCGAGCGGGACCACGAGGTACGCGACCGCCACGATGTCCGCGTGGGGACGCACCGTGCAGCTCGCTTCCTACCGGTGGTCACCGGATCAGCGGGAGAGCAGCAGCTACTCCAAGGGCGGCGACTACGAGGTGATGGTGGGCCGCCAGCACTCCGGCGACGACCACGGCCAGACCCGCTACCAGTACGCGAAGGTCGTCGGCTGATCGGAGCGTGGCCGTGCGGGTCACGGGCTTCGGCCCGCACGGCCACGCAGGTTCGCAGCGGGCGGATCCGGCCGGACCCACGAACCCCCGCAGCGGGCTCAGCGACAGCTTCGGTCAGCACCCGGCCGGCCGATTGCCCACACTCCCAGGTGACAAACCCGGGAATGCGGTGACTCTCGGCGACGACCGGGTCGGCACCGCCCCCAGGGTCCCGGCAAAGTTGGTCGGGGGCCCGGCAGTGGGCGATGCGGAGGTGTGTGCGACCACCTCGTGGCGTGCGCCGGACCGGTTTCGGGTCTGTGAAGGGACCCTTCACAGACTCAGAGTCCGTGAAGGGTC